>NZ_JBFUCJ010000071.1:0-38188 GCF_056405295.1 Variovorax sp. P1_H2
AGCGACCACACGCAGTGGGGGAGCGTGGGGGCCAGGCCGGCGCCGGGCCGCCCCAAGGCGGCCTGCGGCCCCCTCGGGGGGCAGCGACCACACGAAGTGAGGGAGCGTGGGGGCCAATCAGCTCCGCGCGATGATCCCGCAGGCGATCCGCGGGCCCGAATTGCCGGCCGGCTGGGTCGTGAAGTCGTCGCGATCGCGGTGCACCACCAGCGCTCGGCCGATCACGTTGTTGGCGGCGCCCTCGGTCATCGAGATGTTGTGCACGTCGACGCTGAAGCGCGCCACGCCGGCGGCATCGGCCACCAGGCTCGGCAGCTCGCCCGCATGGCTGCCCGGGGCGGCGAACTTGCCATGCGTGCCGCCGGCCGGGTTGAAGTGGCCGCCCGAGGCGTTGCCGTTGTCGCCGCAATCGCCCTTTTCGTGGATGTGGAAACCGTGCTCGGTGCCCGGCGCGAAGCCGCGCACCTCGCCCTTGACCCGCACGCCGTGCTCCAGCGCCGTGAAGCTCACCTTGCCCACGGTCGGATTCGGCGAGATCGCGCCGGTCGGCGCCAGCTCGGCGATGGCGCCGGCCTTGGGGCCCAGGGTGCCGCAGGCGGCGAGCAGGCTGGCCACGGCAACGGCGAGGGCAGGGGCGATGAGGCGAGGGCGCATGTTCGGGTTACTCCTTGATGTCATGGGTTGAGGCTGACCCGCAAGGGTATACCTGAGCGAGCCGCTCGCCGCTGTGGGTCTGGGCCGACAGGCGGGAGTCGGCCAGCTTCACCAGCCGCGCCAGCGCCGCGTCGTGGATCGCGTGCCGCCGCAGTTCCAGCAGGGTCTGCTGGGCGTAGTCGAGCGAACTGCCGTAGCGGCCGACCGCATTGGCGAAGATGTGGGCATAGCGTTCGTCGCTCAGTTCACCGGTGAAGTTCGGGCTGCGCCGCGACAGCGTGAAGGCCAGCGCCCGAACGGTCGAATGCGGCGTCGCGCATTCGAGCCAGCGCGGGTCGTAGACGCCGGTGGGCATCTCGCGCAGCCAGAGGCGGCCGAGCGTCTCCAGCCCGTCGGCGGCCGGCACCCTGAAGACCATGCCACGGCAGCTGCCGCCCGACAGCAGCCCGAAGACCAGCCCCGGGTTCTCGACCGTGCCGCGGTTGATCCGGCTCCACATCTTGAGCGCCCGGTGCCAGCCGTGGACCCGGGCCGGATGCCGTTCGACGAAGCCGAAGTCGGGCCGCCAGATCAGCGAACCGTAGCCGAACAGCCAGAGATCCTCGTGGCCGCCCCATTCGTCGATCACGCGCTCCAGCATCGGCTGCGGGTCGCGCAGGGGCGTCGGCAGGGGGTCCGGGCCAGGCGGCCCGGGGTCGCCGCCCGGGGCCCGGGAGGCGACACCTACAATTTCGCGGTCATGGTTCACCGCACCATTATTTACCGACCCCTCAACTACGGAGACCCGCCCATGTCCGCCACCAGCCATGACGAGAGCCAGCAGAACTTCATCCTCGCTTTCGTGCTCGGCCTGATCGCCCTGGTGATCCTGTTCGTGATCGCGATGGTGCTGTACGCCCGCAGCCACGCACCGGGCCCGGCGGCGGCGACGGCGCCGGTGGCCGCGGCCGCGCCGGCGACCACCCTGGCGGTGGTCACCGAGACCGTGACGGTGGTGATTCCCGACGGTGCCAGCATCCGGGTCGTCGGCGGGGTCGTGAACTTCTATTTCGCCACCGCCAGCGCCGACCTGGCGCCGGGCGCCGCCGAGGCCCTGGCGGCGGTGATCAAGGGCGTGGAGAGCGGCCGCAAGGCGGTGATCTCGGGCTTCCACGACACCACCGGCGATCCGGCGATCAACGAGGCGCTGGCCAAGAAGCGCGCCGAGATGGTGCGCGACGTGCTGACCGGCCTGGGCGTGCCGGCCGACAAGGTCGAGCTGCAGAAGCCGGCCGTGACCGCCGGCACCGGCAACAACGCCGAGGCCCGCAGGGTCGAAGTCAAGCTGCTCGACTGAAGCCGCAGCGTAAGAGGGTGTTCTTCATCTCGGAAAAAGCCCGGGTGTGTCCCGGCTTTTTCATGCGGGCTTGTTACCATGCGCTTCCGAGCCGCCCACGCTGGCTCACCGGCAGAGCGACAAAGCCCCATGACCACTCATTCCACCGTCCGCGCTGTCACCGAGCGCATCCGCGCGCGCAGCCTGAGCCTGCGCAGCGCCTACCTGCAAGACCTGGCCGAGACCCGCGGCCGAGACCGCGGTTCCGACCGCATGGGCTGCGCCAACGTGGCGCACGCGGTGGCCGGCATCCCGGCCAACGACAAGTTCAGGGTGGTGAGCGAGCGCGCGCCCAACATCGGCATCGTCACCGCCTACAACGACATGCTGTCGGCCCACGCTCCGTACCAGGGCTACCCCGACATCGTCAAGCACGAGGCCCGCCGGCTCGGCGCCACCGCCCAGGTGGCGGGCGGCGTGCCGGCGATGTGCGACGGCGTCACCCAGGGCACGCCGGGCATGGAGCTGAGCCTGTTCAGCCGCGACGTGATCGCGATGGGGACCGCGGTGGCGCTCACCCATGACATGTTCGATGCCGCGCTGCTGCTCGGTGTCTGCGACAAGATCGTGCCCGGCCTGTTGATCGGCGCGCTGCATTTCGGCCACCTGCCGACCGTCTTCGTGCCGGCCGGCCCGATGCCCTCGGGCCTCTCGAACACCGCCAAGTCCAAGGTCCGCGAGCAGGCGGCGCAGGGCCTGGTCGGCCGCCAGGGCCTGCTCGACGCCGAGATGCAGGCCTACCACGCGCAGGGCACCTGCACCTTCTACGGCACGGCCAACAGCAACCAGATGCTGCTCGAGGCGATGGGCCTGCATGTGCCGGGCTCGGCCTTCATCCAGCCCGGCGACAACCTGCGCGAGGCGCTCACGCGCGAGGCGGTTCGCACCGTGCTGGGCCGGGCGTCCGACAGCGCCTTCGCGGTGCCGCCGATCGGCGAATTGGTCGACGAGCGCGTGATCGTCAACGCCATGGCGGCGCTGCTCGCCACCGGCGGCTCGACCAACCACCTGATCCACTGGGTGGCGGTGGCGCGGGCCGCCGGAATCCTGATCGACTGGAACGATTTCGCCGAACTCTCGGAGGTGGTGCCGCTGCTGACGCGGGTCTATCCCAACGGGGTCGCCGACGTCAACGGCTTCCAGGCCGCCGGCGGCCCGGGCTTCGTGATCGGCGAACTGCTCGATGCCGGCCTGATGCATACCGACGTGCTCAGCGTGCGGGCCGGCGGCATCCGCGAGTTCGCCGGCATCCCGGTGCTGGCCGGCGCACCCACGGACGAACGACCGCTCAAGTGGGAGCCCGCCGCGCCCTCGAAGGACGACACGGTCGCGCGCCCGGTCTCGGCGCCCTTCAGCGCCACTGGCGGACTCAAGCTGCTGCAGGGCAACCTGGGCCGCAGCGTGATCAAGATCTCCTCGGTGCCGGCCGACCGCCACGTGATCGAGGCGCCGGCGCGGGTCTTCGATTCGCAGGCCGCGCTGCAGCAGGCCTTCACGGCGGGGGAACTGGAGCGCGACGTGGTCTGCGTGGTGCGCTGGCAGGGCCCGAAGGCCAACGGCATGCCCGAGCTGCACAAGCTCACGCCGCCGCTGTCGGTGCTGCAGGGCAAGGGCTTCCGGGTGGCGCTGGTGACCGACGGCCGCATGAGCGGCGCCTCGGGCAAGGTGCCGGCCGCGATCCACGTCTCGCCCGAGGCCGCCGCCGGCGGGCCGCTGGCCAAGGTGCGCGACGGCGACCTGATCCGGCTCGACGGCGTGGCCGGCACGCTCGCCGTGCTGCTGCCAGCGGACGAATGGGCGGCCCGCGAAACCGCGACCATGCCCGACGAAGCGCGTGCCGCCAATGGCCGCGGCCTCGGCCGCGACCTGTTCGCCGGCATGCGGCGCAATGCATTGACTGCTGAAGAAGGAGCCTGCTCATGGCTGTGAACGATTCGATTTCCGCGCTCGACGTGATGCGCGACGCTCCGGTGATCCCGGTGATCGTGCTGCACGACGTCAAGGACGCGGTGCCGCTGGCGCGCGCGCTGGTGGCCGGCGGCATCCGCATGCTCGAAGTGACGCTGCGCACCCGCGAGGCGCTCGAGTGCATCGAGCTGATCTCCAAGGAAGTGCCCGAGGCCGTGGCCGGTGCGGGCACCATCCGCAGCGCCGCCGACGCCCAGGCCTCGGCGCTGGCCGGTGCCCGCTTCGGCGTCAGTCCGGGCTACACGCGGGCGGTCGGCAAGGCCTGCCACGACCTCGGCCTGCCGCTGCTGCCCGGCGTCGCCACCGGCAGCGAGATCATGCTGGCCCAGGAAGACGGCCTGACCGAACTCAAGTTCTTCCCGGCCGTGCAGGCCGGCGGCCTGGCGATGCTGAAGGCCTGGCAAGGGCCCTTCGGAGACGTCAAGTTCTGCCCCACCGGCGGCATCCATGCCGGCAATGCGCACGAGTTCCTCGCGCTCTCCAACGTGGCCTGCGTCGGCGGCTCGTGGATCGTGCCGACCGATGCCATCGCGGCCGGCGACTGGGGCCGCATCGAGGCGCTGGCGCGCGAGGCCAGCCAACTGGCGCGCTGAGGGCCCGGGCATGGGAGAGATCCTGGAAGGCAGCGAGCTGAAGGTCATCGCCTTCGACGTCTTCGGCACCGTGGTCGACTGGTATTCGGGCATCGCCGCCGAGGCCGAGCGGCTGCTGCCCGGTGTCGATGGCGGCGCTTTCGCGCTGGCCTGGCGCGCCGGCTACCAGCCCGCGATGAAGGGCGTGATGGAGCGCCTGGCGGCCGGCGAGGGCGGCTTCACGCTGCTCGACGAGCTGCACATGGGCATCCTCGGCGACGTGCTGCGCGAATTCGGCGCGGCCGATCTCGACGCCGACAGGAAGCGCGAGCTCAACAAGGCCTGGCACCGGCTGCCGGCATGGCCCGATGCGGTCGAGGGGCTGGCCCGGCTCAAGCGCAAGTACACGATCTGCACGCTGTCCAACGGCAACATCGGCCTGCTCACCGAGATGGCCAAGCGCGCCGGCCTGCCCTGGGACTGCGTGCTGTCGGCGGAGGTGTTCAAGGCCTACAAGCCCGACCCGCGTACCTACCTCGGTGTCGCGGCGGTGTTCGACGTTACACCGGGCCAGGTGATGCTGGCCGCGGCGCACCACGACGACCTGGCCGCGGCCCGCGCCTGCGGTTTGCGCACCGGCTATATCGAGCGGCCGCGAGAGTTCGGCCCGGCGCGCCCGAAGGATGTCTCGCCGCGGCCCGACAACACGCTGCATGCACGGGACATCGGGGTGCTGGCAGATCTGCTGGGCTGCTGATCTGCCGCTGAACGTGCACATGCAGAAGTTTCTCTGCATGTGTTCGATGCTTCAGCACCGGCTTCCGGAATAAGCCTACTGACGTGTCTGTCTTGTGCACCTAGAGTGTGCATCGACAAGAACGAACGTGAGGGTGGGAGCCGGGCCAATGAAGACACACTTGAGAGCCGTTGCCTCGGCACACTGCTGCGACGGCTGTAGCCGCACTCCCTCGCCGTCTCGCTGCGCACGCTAGGGGCCGCGCATGGCGATTTCGCGACGAGCCTTGTTCGGCAAGCTCGACCTCACCCTGTTCCGCGCCATCGAATCGGCCACGGCATTCGCCAAGCTTCGAGGCAATCCCTATGTCGAGCTGACGCACTGGCTGCATCAGCTCTGGCAGCTCAGCGACAGCGACCTGCACCGGATCTGCCGCCACTATCGGATCGAGCCGCAAGCGGTCGAGCGCGACCTGGCGTCGGCATTGGCCGCGCTGCCCTCCGGGGCTTCATCGCTCAGCGATTTTTCGCATCACATCGGCGCCGCGATCGAACGGGCCTGGGTCCTGTCCAGTCTTGAGTTCGGCGGCCACTGCGTCCGCAGCGCCTGGCTGCTTGCCGCATTGCTGCAAACCCCCGATCTGCGCGGCGTGATGCTGGCCATCTCGCCCGCCTTCAAGAAGATACCGGCCGAGCAGCTCACCGAGTCGCTGGCGTCTCTCATCGCAGGTTCGCCGGAATCGAACGAGGGGCCTCACGATGGTTCGGGGCTGGCATCTGCGATGCCCGGCGAAGCCAGTGGCGCCATCGCGCAGGAGGCCGACGGAAGTTCGGCATTGGCCAAGTACTGTGCCGACCTGACGCAGCGCGCACGTGCCGGCGAGATCGATCCCGTGATCGGTCGCGAGCACGAGATCCGCACCATGGTCGACATCCTGCTGCGCAGGCGGCAGAACAACCCCTTGCTCACCGGCGAGGCGGGCGTCGGCAAGACCGCGGTGGTGGAGGGGCTGGCGCTCGCCATCGCGCGCGCCGAAGTGCCCGCAAGCCTGCGCGAGGTTCGTCTGCTGAGCCTCGACGTCGGCGCGCTGCTGGCGGGTGCCAGCATGCGCGGCGAATTCGAGTCTGCAACGAGCAGGTGGCTTCGCACCTGTTCGAACTGCTGCACACCTCGGCGGTCGCCACCTTCACCGGCGCGCCTGGCCAGTTGATGCAGCGCCCGCACGTCGTGACCGAAGACGCACTGGTGCACGAAGGGCTCGAACCCGGGCAAGGTCTGCTGCCGCTGGAGTGGAATACCTTCCACGGCCACAATCTTCTGCACGAGTACTTTGCCTGCCCGGAGCGCTTCTACTTCTTCACGCTGACGCAACTGGCCCCGGGCCTCTCGCGTGTGCAAGGCAAGGAGGCCGAGCTGCTGATCCTGCTGACCCGGCCGCCGGGCGCGCTGGCCGGGCTCGTCGACGCCGGCCAGTTCGCGCTCTTCTGCACGCCGGTGGTGAACCTGTTCGAGCGCCGTACCGACCGCATCGAACTCAACACGGCGGAGCCGGAATTCCACCTGGTGCCCGACCGCTCGCGCCCGCTCGACTTCGAGGTCTACGCGGTCAAGGGCATCGCGGGGCAGCAGGCGCAGACCACGGCCGCGATGGACTTCCGGCCGCTGTACCAGACCCTCAACGAGGACGAGGGCAACTACGGCCGCTACTTCTCGGTGCGCCGCGAGCCGCGCCTGGCGTCCGACACCTCGCGCAAGTACGGCACGCGCACGCCCTATGTCGGCACCGAGGTCTTCATCTCGCTGGTCGACCAGAACGAGGCGCCCTATGCCGACACCATCCGCTATCTCTCGGTCAGGGCACTGCTGACCAACCGCGACCTGCCCTGCCTGGTGCCGCGCAACGGCAAGACCGACCTGGCCGTGGCCGAGTCGATCCCGGTGGTCGGCGTGGGGCTGATCCGTCCGCCGAGCACGCCCAAGTCGCCCTTCGCCCAGCGCGAGATCGCCTGGCGGCTGATCCGCCAGCTTGGCTTCAACCACCTGCCGCTGGCCGACCTGCCGCACCGCGAGGGTGCGCAGGCGCTGCGCGACATGCTGCGGCTGTTCGTCTCGATCGACAACGACGTGCAGCGCCGCCAGATCGAAAGCCTGGTGGGTTCGCGCATCGAACCCGTCACGCGGCGCCTGCCGGGCGCCGGCCCGCTGATCTATGGCCGCGGCGTGCGCTGCGTCCTGAGCGTGGACGAGCAGGGCTTCTCGGGCACCAGTCCCTATCTGTTCGGGCTGGTGCTCGAGCACTACCTGGCGCGGCACGTGAGCATCAACGTCTTCACCCAGACCGTGCTCGAATCGATGCAGCGCGGCACGGTCGCGCGCTGGCCGGTGCGCATGGGCGGGCGAGGGGTGGCATGAGACAAGCGGTCGAGACCAACGCGAAAAACGCCCCGGCCCTGCAGACCACGCTGGAGCGCCTGCGCCAGGCGCCTTGGAAGTTCGGCTTCACGGTGCTGATGCGCCGCTTCGGCGCGCTGCATTCCGAGCTGCCACCCATCGGGCGGGCCAGCCGCCCGCAGCAGGAGCGCTTCAGGCTCGGCCAGACGGCGGCGCTGAGCTTCGCGCCGCGCGAGATCGCCGAGGTGGCGCTGCCGGGCGAGAGCGTGCCGTCGCCGGGGACCGGCAGTGCGCCCGCGCGCACCGGCAACAACCCGGCGCTGCCGATGGTGCGGCTGTACGGGCTCGGGCTGCTGGGGCCCAACGGGCCGCTGCCGCTGCACTACACCGAACTCGTGCGCGACCGCACCGAGAACCACCGCGACAGCACGCTGGCCGACTTTCTCGACCTCTTCCATCACCGCTTTCTCACGCACATGTACCGCGCCTGGGCGCAGAGCCAGGCGGCGGCCGGACTCGACCGTGCCGACGACGAGAGCTTCAGCCGCTACATCGCGCGGCTGACCGGCCACGATCCGCTCGAGATCCGGGATTCGGTGCTGCCCGCGCACGCCCGCCTGGCCGCCTCCACCCACCTGAGCCGCGAAGCGCGCAACCCCGACGGCCTGGCCGCCACGCTGGCGCGCTTCTTCGCGGTGCCGGTGCAACTGCAGGAATTCGTGATGCACTGGATCCGCATCGACGCCGAGGACCAGACCCACCTGGGCGTGCCGCGCAGCTCGAGCGTGATGGGTCTGGGCGCCATCGCCGGCGAGGTGGTGGCCGACCGGCAGAACAAGTTCCGCCTGGTGATCGGGCCCTTGAGCCTCGCGCAGTACCTCCGCTTCACGCCGCAAGGCAAGGACCTGCCGATGCTGGTCGAGTGGGTGCGCGGCTTCATCGGCTTCGAGTTCGTCTGGGAGGTCGAATTGCGCGTGCGCAACGACAGCGCGCCGCCGGCCCGCCTCGAAGACAAGGAGAAGCTCGGCTGGTCGACCTGGCTGGGCGGCTCGGAGGGCGCAGGGCTCGGCGTCGTGCACGGCCGGCCAGGAGTCGGCGGCCCCGACTACGCGGTCGGCATGGTGTTCGAGCCCGAGGAATACATCGGCCTGCGAACCTGCCATGGCCCCTCCAGCATTCAGTGAGCCCACCTCATTCCATTCCAGATCCATGATTCACGCTTCCGATCCCTCGAACCCGCCCGCGGCCACAGTCCCCGACTGGCTGCAGCCGATCAGCAGCAGCCAACCCTGCGGCGCCAGCCTGGAATACGACGCCGAGTACGCCGTGCTGCTGTCGCGCATGACGCCGCGCGGCGAAGCGCAGTACGGCAAGTTCATCGGCACGTCCGATGCGCCCAACTGGGCCGAGATCGAGCGCGACTGCCGTCGCCTGCTGCTGCGGGCCAAGGACATCGGCCTGTTCGTGTGGCTCTGTCGCGCACGCGCGCGCCAGAACCAGGCCGCGGGGCTGGCCCAGGTGCTGGCCATGCTGGAGGCCGCCATCCGCACCTGGCCCGACGCCATTCATCCGCAACGCGTGATCGAGGGCCAGGCCGACCCCGAGGTGCGCGCCAACGCACTGGCCGCGCTGGTCGATCCCGAGGGATTGATGAGCGACGTGCGCGAGATCGTGGTGGCCTCCAGCACCGCCTTGCGCCTGACGGTGCGCGATGTCGAGCGGGCCTTCGCCGTGCCGCGGCCGGCCGACGCGCAGAGCCCGGAGTCGGTGAGCCAGCAGTTGGCGGCGCTGCATGCCGCTGCCTCGGGCGATGCCCGGGCGCCGGTGAAGCTGCTGGCGCAAGCCGCGTTGCATGCGCGCGCGATCGATGCCTGGAGCCTGAGCAATCTGGGTGAGGACGCGCCTTCGCTGCAGCCGCTGGTGCGTTTGCTGGACATGTTTGTTCTACCCGAGGCGGCGGATGCCGACTTGGTGGAGAGCGCTTCGGCGCACGACGACGCGACGCAAGGCGAGGGAAGCCAGCGCGCGGAACCTCACTCGTCGATGGGCCTGGCCACGCTGTTGCGCGCCGGCCGAGGCCACGCGACACGCAATGATGTGCTGGCGCAGATCCGCTCTGCGCGCGAATGGTTCGAAATCCATGAGCCGAGCAGCCCGGTGGCGGTGCTGCTCAGGCAGGCCGAGCGAATGGTGGGCAAGCGCTTCTCCCAGGTGGCCGATTCGATCCCGCTGGACTTGCTGAAGAAGTGGGAGTCGGACGAAGACACGCCGTGGGGAGGAGCGCCCGTATGACGCCGAGCCAAGTCCCTGCATTGATGCTCTTCGGCTGCCTGCTGGCGGGCCTGATGGGGGCTGCAGTGGGTGCGTGGTGGTGCGCGCGCGCGGTTCGCTTGGCGCTTCGCGCTCAGCTCCGACTGGTGCTGCACGAGCTCTCGCCCTTGCCGCAGGGGCAGCCACAGCTGCAGCCCGCGGACTTGCCGGACCACAGCGCGGCGCTCATGCAAGCCGTGCGACAGGCAATCCAGATCGAACTCGAGTTTCAAGAACGGCAACTGGCCGAGCGAGATCGAGCCCGAGTCGAAGAACAGCGGCGCTGGCAGACCGATCACGACGAGCGCCGCGCAACCGAGTTTCGCTCGCTGCTTCACGTGCTGTCGGCACAGTCGGCCATGGGGCCGGTGCCGGGCGTCTCGATCGCAGCGCCGGCACGACATCGAGGACCTTCGAGTGCCGTTGCACCGGCTTCGCCTGCCCCGGCGGCTGCGGTGTCCGCGCGGCCACCCGAGCTGATGCACACGCCGTTGCCGCGACCGCAACCCGCGTACGCGCCTGATGCGCCCGAAGTGGCACTCAGCGACGAAGAGATCGATGCGCTGCCGGCCGAGATTCCGGTGCCGGACCGGCCGCGCAAGCGGATCCTGCCGGCGCCCCCGAAGCGCATGCTGCGCGATCTTTGATCAGCGGTTCTCGCGGTGCTCGACACCGTTCTCGTCCGTCCAGCGACCCGACCAGGTGAACGGATAGAGCTGCTGCTGCCAGAACCTGTCGCAGTCGATCGCGGATTTCGCGAGAGTGTCGCCCGCAGCGATCGAGCCCAGCGGCAGCGCCATTGCCAAGGAGAAGGCGGCCGCCCACCTTGGCGTGTGGGCCGCCGCCGCGCCGTGGGCCTGAGCCCCGGCCCCGGCAGGGCGAGCGGTGAGTCGCGCGACGCGCCTCAGCGCAGCCCGCCGCCCGCCGACCCTTCCGCGCGCTGGATCAATTCGATCTTGTACCCATCCGGATCCGTCACGAAGGCGATCACGGTGGTGCCGCCCTTGACCGGTCCGGCCTCGCGCGTGACGTTGCCGCCGGCCGCCTTGATCTTCTCGCAGGCCGCGTAGGCGTCGGGCACGCCGAGCGCGATGTGGCCGTAGGCGGTGCCCATCTCGTAGCGCTCGGTGCCCCAGTTGTAGGTCAGCTCGATCTCGGCCTGGGACGGATTGCCCTCGTAGCCGACGAAGGCCAGGCTGTACTTGTACTCGGGGTTCTCGGAGGTGCGCAGCAGTTGCATGCCCAGCACCTGGGTGTAGAAATCGATCGAACGCTGCAGGTTGCCGACGCGCAGCATGGTGTGAAGGAGTCGCATATCGTGGTCGTCCGGTTGTTGTGGCGAGATTGTCGCGCCACTGCCGTCCTCTAGGTGTGAAAAGGGGCGCCCCAGCGGGTCAGCCGGCCCTCGCGCATCACACCGATGCGGTCGGCCATGACCCGCGCTTCGGCCTCGTTGTGGGTCACCAGCACCGCGGTCTGGCCGGCCGCCTTGAGGATCTCGCGCACTTCGACCGTCAGGCGCTCGCGGGTGGCGCCATCGAGGTTCGAGAACGGCTCGTCGAGCAGCAGCAGCGCGGGTTCGGGCGCCAGCGCACGGGCCAGCGCGATGCGCTGTTGCTGGCCGCCGGAGAGCTGGTGCGGATGGCGCTCGCCGGCGTCCGGCAGCCCTACCAGCGCGAGCATCGCGGCGACCCGCTGCCGTTGCGCTTCACGCGGCCAGTGGCGCAGCCCGAAGGCCACGTTGCGCGCCGCGTTCAGGTGCGGGAACAGCGCGTACTCCTGGAACATCATGCCGACCCGGCGCCGTTCGGGCGGCAAGTGGACGTCGGGCGAGGACAGAAGCACGTCGCCGAGCCGAATGCGGCCGGCACGCACCGGCTCGAAGCCGGCGATCGCGCGCAGCACCGTGGTCTTGCCGCAGCCCGACGGGCCGAGCAGGCAGCCAATGTCGCCGGCATCCAGCGTCAGCGAGAAGCGGTCGACCACGATGTGCAGTCCGTATTCGCCTTCGTAGCCGAGGCGCAGGTCCTCGATCGAGAGAGCGGCACTCATGTGGCCTCCGAAAAACCGTTGCGTGCCAGCAGCACCACCGGCAGCAGCCCCGCGAGCACGATCGCCAGTGCCGCGATCGCGCCTTCCTCGTAGGTGCCGCGCGCGGCCTCCGCGTAGAGCCAGGTGGCGAGGGTCTCGAAGTTGGCCGGCCGCAGCAGCAGCGTGGCTGGCAGTTCCTTCATGGCGTCGACGAACACCAGCAGCGCGCTGGCGGCGATGGCCGGCCGCAGCAGCGGCAGGTGGACGCGGCGCAGCGTGCCGCCCGGGCTTTCGCCGAGCAGGCGGGCAGCCTGTTCGAGCGCCGGCGGGATGCGTGCCAGGCCGGCTTCGATGCCGCCGACGGGCATCGCCAGGAAACGGATCGCGCAGGCCACCACGAGCACGATGCCGGCGCCCATCAGTGGCAGGCCGGGGTGGCCGATCAGCGCCGCCAGCGCGGCATCGACGGCCAGTGCCGGCGTCAGCAGGCCGATCGCCAGCACTGTCCCCGGCACCGCATAGCCCAGCGTGGCGACCCGGCCCGTCCAGCGCCCGCGGTTGCGCGTCGAGCCCTGGGTCCGCACCGCCCAGGCCACGACCAGGCCGGCCGCGACCGCGACCATGGTCACGCCAGCGGCCACGCTGAGGGTGTTGACCAGGCTCGAGACCAGACCGGCGGAAATACCGTCGCCCAGGCGCAGGCGCTTCGCCGTTTCCCACACCAGGTAGAGCGCCGGCGCGGCGAAGCCGATCAGCACCGGCAGCGCGGCCGCGGTGCTGGCGAGCCAGGCCGCCGCGCCATGCAGCCGGCGCGGCTGGATCGCGCGCATGCGCTGCGCCGAGCCGAAGCGCTGGTGGCGCCGGCCGTGACGTTCAAGCAGCACCAGCGCGATCACCACGAACAGCATGGCGGACGCGATCTGCGCCGCGCCCGCGAGGTCGGAGCGGGTGATCCAGGTGGTATAGACCGCGACCGTGAGCGTCTGGATGCCGAGGAATTCGGAGGCGCCGATGTCGTTGAGCGTTTCGAGCAGCGCCAGGCTCAGGCCGACCGCCAGCGCTGGCCGGGCCAGCGGCAACGCGACGCGGAAGAAGGCGCCCACGCGGCTCTCGCCGAGCGAGCGGGCGGCCTCCATCAGGTGGGCGGGCTGGGTCATGAACATGGCGCGTGCGGTCATGTAGACATAGGGGTAGAGCACGAAACCGAGCACGAAGATGGCGCCGGGCATGGAACGCAGGTCGGGCAGGCGAAACTGGCGCGGGCTCTCGAAGCCCAGCAGCCAGCGGATCGCGCCCTGCACCGGACCGAGCGGGTGCAGCAGGTCGAGGTAGGCGAAGGCCACGATGTAGGTCGGCATCGCCAGCGGCAGCAGCAAGGCCCAGTGCAGCACGCCGCGCCCGGGGAAATCACAGGTGCTCACGAGCCAGGCACAGCCGGTGCCGATCACCAGCACCAGCAGCCCGACGCCGGCCAGCAGCACGGCGGTGTCGAGCGCGGCCCGCGGCAGCACGTGGCGGGCCAAGTGGGCCCAGTGCCCCAGGCCCGATCCGAACGCGAGCCACAGCAGGCTCAGCACCGGCGCCAGCACGCCGAGCGCGATGGCGACCGAAGCGGTCCGCCAGAGGGGGCCGACCGGTCGCAAGCGCTTCACTGGTCGAACGCGACCTTGTCCACCAGCGCGCTGGCCTGCTTGCGGTACTTGGCGAGGTCGGCGATCGGCAGCGGATCGACCTTGAGTTCGCCGATGCTGCTGGCGATGATCGGGTCGAGTGCGACGCCCTTGAGGACCGGGTACTCGTAGTTGGCTTCGGCGTAGAGCACCTGCGCCGGCGGCGACACGAGGAATTCGAGCAGCTTGACCGCGTTGGCTCGCTGCGGCGCGTTCTTCGCCACCGCGGCGCCGCTGATGTTGACGTGCGTGCCGCCGCCCTGGGCGAAGGTCGGCTTGATGACCTTGATCGCGTCACCCCATTTGCGCGCATCGGTGCCTTCCTTGGCGCCCTTCAACTGGCCGACGTAGTAGGAGTTGGCCAGGCCGATGTCGCAGATGCCGCCGAGGATGTCGCGGGCCACGTCGCGGTCGCCGCCGGTGGCCTTGCGCCCCAGGTTGGCCTTGACGCCGCGCAGCCATTGCTCGGCCTTGGCCTCGCCCTCGTGCGCGATCAGCGCCGAGACCAGCGCCACGTTGTAGGGATGCTGGCCCGAGCGGATGCAGACCTTGCCCTTGTACTTGGGATTCGCGAGGTCTTCATAGCGGAACGAGGTCAGCGGCAGGTTCTTGTCGACATACAGCACGCGGGCGCGCAGCGAAAGTCCGAACCACTGGCCGTCGGCGCCCCGCAGGTTGGCGGGAATCGCGGACTCCAGAGCGGCTGATTTCACGGGTTGCGTGACGCCGCCGTCGACCAGGTCGACCAGGTTGCCCACATCGACCGTCATCAGCACGTCGGCCGGCGAGCGGGTGCCCTCCGCCTTGACCCGCTCGAGCAGGCCGTCCTTCACGAAGACGGTGTTGACCTTGATGTCGTTCTGGGCGCTGAAGGCCGCCAGCAGCGGCTGGATCAGACCGGGCTCGCGGGTCGTGTAGAGCGTGACCTCGCCAGCCGCGTGGGCGGGCAGGGCGGCGGCCAGCAGGGCCAGGGCGGTTGCGCCCAGGGCGAGGGCCGTGCGGGCGGGCGCGCCAGTGTGTGCGTTCATGAAGCGTCTCCAGGGGGACAGGGGGATGAAGGGCGTCGGCGCGCGCTGCGCGCTCGCCAATGCGAATCATAATCAATGGCAGTCGCTTCCGACTGCGCGATGCACCCAGGAAATCGCGGGACAAGTGGCTTCAGCGGCTCGGCAGCTCGAAGACCAGGCAGGTGGTCGTGGCGTGCGCGTACAGGGTGCCGTCGGCGCCGACGATGCGGGCCTCGGCGGTGGCCAGCTGGCGGCCGCAGTGCAGCACCTTGCCCTCGGCCCGCACGCGCTGCACCTTGGGCGTCAGCGCCTTGACCAGGTTCACGCCGAGCTCGGCCGTGGTGTAGCCGCGGCCGGCCGGCATCAGGGTGTGCACGGCGCAGCCCAGCGCCGAATCGAGCAGTGTCGCGAACCACCCACCGTGGATGGTGCCGAGCGGATTCAGGTGCTCGGCCTTCGGCGCGCCCTGGAATACCGCGCGCCCGGGACCGACCTCGATCAGCTGGAAGGACAGCGTCTTGGCGATCGCGGCATAGGGGATCTCGGCCCGCAGCATGGCCTGCATCATCTCGAGCCCGGTCTTGCCCGCGACCTGCTCCGGCCGCGCCACGCCGGGGCCGGGCCCCGCATCCAGGCGTTCGGTGATGGCCGCTTCTTCGGCGATCCAGGCGGCCAGTTGATCCGTCGATGCCATTCAATTTCCCCTAACAGTTGCATATGCAATGATTGTAGCTACAATTGTCGCCATGAATGCCATCGCAAAGCCCCAGGGCTGTACCAATTTCCGGCTGCGGCACCTGGCGCGGCAGGTCTCGCGCCTCTATGACGCCGAGGTCGCCAAGAGCGGCCTCAAGACCACGCAGTACTCGCTGCTGTCGCATGTGCTGCACCTCGGACCGATCCGTCCGGTCGACCTGGCGAAGGCGATGGGGGTCGACGCCTCGACGCTGACGCGCAACCTCAAGCCGATGGTCGTCGCCGGCTGGCTCACGCAGAGCGACGGTCCCGATGCGCGCAGCCAGCTGGTCGAGATCACCGACGACGGCCGCCAGAAGCGCACCGAGGCGCAGCGCCACTGGCGCGACGCGCAGGAAAAGCTCAACGCGCTGCTCGGCGTCGAGCGCGTGCTGGCGCTGCACCAGCTGGTCGACGAGAGCATCGCGACGCTGCAGGGCACGGACGAGATCGCCGAAGGAGAGTTCGATGAATGACAAGACCACCGCGGGCACGACGCCCGTTGCCCGCCATGCCGTCTGGCTGGTGCTGCTGGCCGCGGCCGGCGCCTTCGCGCTGACCATGGGCGTGCGCCAGACGATGGGGCTCTTCCTGTCCTCGCTCAATACCGCGACCGGCCTGGGCATCGGCAGCATCAGCCTGGCCTTCGCCTTCGGCCAGCTCTGGTGGGGCCTCACGCAGCCCTTCGCCGGCGCCGTGGCCGACCGCATCGGCACCGGCCGCGTGATCTTCTTCGGCGTGCTGCTGGTGGCGCTGGGTACTTTCATCACGCCGCTGATGACCAGCACCGCCGGCCTGATCTTCGCGATCGGCGTGCTGGCCGCGGGCGGCGCGGGCATGGCCGGGCCCTCGGTGCTGATGGCGGCGACCACGCGGCTGGTGCCGGCCCACAAGCGCGGACTGGCCACCGGCGTGGTCAACGCGGGCGGCTCCTTCGGCCAGTTCGCGATGGCGCCGATCGCGATCGGGCTGATGGCCGCGGTCGGCTGGGCCAGCGCGATGCAATGGCTGGCGATCCTGATCCTGCTGGCGCTGCCGGCGGTGTGGGTGCTCAAGGGCAACTCGACGCATCTCGCAGCGCAATCGGCCGCCGCCAGCGGCGCCCGGCCGCTCAGCGCGCGCCAGGCGATCGGCCAGGCGATCGCGACGCCGAGCTACCGCTACCTGAGCCTCGGCTTCCTGGTCTGCGGCTTCCATGTCGCCTTTCTTGCCACCCACTTGCCGGGCGTGGTCGCGGCCTGCGGCCTGCCGCCCGAGATCGGCGGCTGGGCGCTCGGCATGATCGGCCTCTTCAACATCGTGGGCAGCCTGGCGATGGGCTGGGCGGTCGGCCGCTGGCGCATGAAGTCGCTGCTGGCGCTGCTCTATGCGACCCGCGGCCTGGCCGTGCTGGTCTTCCTGCTGGCGCCCAAGACGCCGGCCGTGATGCTGGTTTTTGCGGCCGTGATGGGCGTGACCTTCCTGTCGACCGTGCCGCCGACCGCGGGCCTGGTCGCCAAGATGTTCGGGCCCGCCAACATGGCGATGCTGTTCGGCATCGTGATGCTGGCGCACCAGGTCGGCGGCTTCCTCGGCGCCTTCCTCGGCGGCTACGTGTTCCAGGCCACCGGCAGCTACGACATCGTCTGGACCATCGACATCGTGCTGGCGGTCGGTGCGGCGCTGGTCAACCTGCCGATCCGCGAGGCACGGCCGATGCTGGCGGGAAGGGCGCTGGCATGACGGCCCTGGACCCGCGCACCCGGCGGCTGCTCGAGGCGCCGATCGTCCCGACCCTGCTGCGGCTGGCCGCACCCAACGTGGTCGTGATGGTCGCGCAGGCCTCGGTCGGCCTGATCGAGACCTTCTTCGTCGGCAAGCTCGGCACCGATGCGCTGGCCGGCATGGCGCTGGTGTTCCCGATCGTGATGCTGATGCAGATGACTTCGGCCGGCGCGATGGGCGGCGGCATCGCCTCCTCGATCGCCCGCGCGCTGGGCGCGCGCCGGCGCGACGATGCCGATGCGCTGGTGCTGCACGCGATCGCGATCGCGGTCGGCTTCGGCCTGCTGTTCATGCTGGCGATGCTGCTCGGCGGGCGCTGGCTGTTCACGCTGATGGGCGGCACCGGCGCCTCGCTCGAGGCGGCACTGATCTATTCGCACGTGGCCTTCGCGGGCGCGGTGCTGGTGTGGCTGTTCAACTCGCTGGCCGCCGTGGTGCGCGGCACCGGCAACATGGCGGTGCCGGCCAAGGTCACGGTGGCCGGCGTGGCGGTGCTGATCCCGCTGTCGCCGCTGCTGATCTTCGGCTGGGGCCCGATCCCGGGCCTCGGCATCGCGGGCGGCGCGGTGGCGCTGCTGGTGTACTACCTTGGCGGCACGCTCGCGCTGTGGATCTATCTGCAATCGCCGCGCAGCCTGCTGAAGCCGTCGTGGGCCAAGGTGCATTTCCGCTGGCCGCTGTTCCGCGACATCCTGCGCATCGGCCTGGTGGGGGCGGTGTCCACGGTCGCCACCAATCTGTCGATCGGCATCGCGACCGCGCTGACGGGCCACTTCGGTCCGGGCGCGATCGCCGGCTACGGCACCGCGTCGCGGCTCGAATACCTGCTGGTGCCGCTGGTGTTCGGCCTCGGCGCACCGCTGGTCGCGATGGTCGGCACCTGCATCGGTGCCGGGCAGCGCGAGCGCGCCCTGCGCGCCACCTGGGCCGGTGCGGCGATCGCCTTCGCGCTCTCGGGCGCGATCGGCCTCGCCGCGGCATTGTTCCCGCGGCCCTGGCTGCTGCTCTTCGGCAACGATCCCGCGATGCTCGAGGCCGGCTCGCAGTACCTGCGCGCGGTGGGGCCGTTCTACGGCTTCTTCGGCGTCGGGCTGGTGCTGTACTTCGCGTCGCAGGGCGCGGGCCGTCTGCTGTGGCCCGTGCTCGGCAACCTCGCGCGCCTGATCGTGGCCGGCGTCGGCGGCTGGCTGGCGCTGCGCTGGGGCGGCGACCTGCTGCACGTCTTCGCGGTGCAGGGCGCGGCGCTCGTGGTGTACGGCGTCGTCATCGCCTCGGCGATCGCGGGCGGGGCCTGGTTCGGCCGCGTCGGCTGGCCGCGCAGCACGAGCGCGCTGCTGCGCCGGCTCCAGGCTTCCTGATTTTCTTCAACCCATTCGAAAGCTCGACATGAACCTCAAGGATTCCGTGGTCTTCATCACCGGCGCCAACCGCGGCCTCGGCCTGGCCTTCGCGAAGGCCGCTCTCGCAGGTGGTGCCAGGAAGGTCTACGCCGCCGCGCGCGACCCCAAGAGCATCACGCTGGCCGGCGTGCATCCGATCGCGCTCGACGTCACCCGGCCCGAGCAGGCCGAGGCCGCGGTGCGCGAGTGCGGCGATGTCACGCTGCTGATCAACAACGCCGGCATCTCGCGCGGCGTCAGCCTGCTCGGGCCTGCGGACGGCTTCGACGCGGCACGGGCCGAATTCGAGACCAACTTCTTCGGCCCCTGGGCGCTGGCCCGCGCCTTCGCGCCGGTGCTGGCCGCCAACGGCGGCGGCGCGCTCATCAACGTGCTGTCGATCCTGAGCTGGCTCAGCCTGCCGGGTTCCGCCACCTACAGCGCATCGAAGTCGGCCGCCTGGTCGTTGAGCAACGGCCTGCGCACGGCCTTGCGCGAGCAGGGCACGCAGGTGCTGAGCCTGCATGTCGCCTTCATGGACACCGACATGACCAGCAAGATCCCGGGCCCCAAGGCCTCGCCCGACGAGGTGGTCCAGCAGACCTTCGCGGCGCTCGAGGCCGGGCAGTTCGAGGTGCTGGCCGATGCACTGACCCGGCAGGTCAAGCAGGGCCTGTCGGCCGAGGCGCCGCCCTATGCCAGCTGAGCGCTTCGCGGCGCCGGCAACAGGCGCCTGAGGGCCTCGAAGAACAGCTCGGACTGCGCCCGTTCGCCCTGGATCTGCGCCGCCACGTGCGCCGCCAGCGCGGGATCGACCGGCTTCAACGGCCGGCCGGTGGACTGCGCGATCACCTGGTGCAGGCAGGCGCGCTCGAGGTAGTAGAGATCGTCGTAGGCGTGGGCGATGGTGGCGCCGGCCACCACCACGCCGTGGTTGGCGAGGAAGGCGACGTCCTTGCCGGCCATCGCGCGGGCGATGCGCTCGCCCTCGCGGTCGTCGAGCGCCAGGCCGTTGTACTCGGCATCGATCGCGATCCGGTGCATGAAGCGCATCGCGTTCTGGCTCAGGGTCGGATCGAGCGCACGGTCGGCCGTGAGCGTCAGCGCCGTGGCGTAGGGCATGTGGCAGTGCAGCACCACCGCGTGGCCCGTGATGCGGTGCACCGCGCCATGGATGAAGAGGGCGGTCGGCTCGACCCGGTGACGGCCCGCGAGGACCTCGCCGTGGACGTCGATCAGCACGATGTCGTCGGCACCGATCTCGCTCCAGTGCAGTCCGCGCGGGTTGATCAGGTAGCGGTCCTGGGCGCCCGGCAGCATGACGCTGAAATGGTTGCACACGCCTTCGGACAGGCCGTGGTGCGCGGCGGCGCGCAAGGCGAGCGCGAGGTCCTGGCGCAGGGTGCGGACGGCGGGACGGGCGTAGTCGGAATCTGCGGACATGGGCTGGGCTCGAAGTGGGTTCAGGTGCGCAGCGCGCGCTGGAACGCGGCGGCGAAACGCAGCGCGTCCTCGCGCACCGCGGCCGGGCTCTTGCCCGGCTTGTAGAGCGCCGAGCCGATGCCGAAGCCGGCCGAGCCGGCCGCACGCCAGGCCTCCATGTTGTCGGGCGTGATGCCGCCGACCGGCATCAGCGGCGTGCCCTTCGGCAGCACCGCGAGCAGGGCCTTGACCACCGCCGGCGAGGCCAGCTCGGCCGGAAAGAGCTTGAGCCCGGTGGCGCCCGCGGCCAGGGCGCCGAAGGCCTCGGTCGGGGTCATGACGCCGGGCAGGCTCACGAGGCCGAGCCGGGCCGCTTCGGCGATCACTTCGGCGTTGAAGTTGGGTGCCACGATCAGTTCGCCGCCGGCCGCATGCACCTCGCGCACCTGCTGCGCGTTCAGCACGGTGCCGGCGCCGACCAATGCCTGCGGAAAGCGCTGGCGCAACAGCGCGATGCTCTCGAGCGGCCGCGGGGAGTTGAGCGGCACCTCGAGCAGGCGGAAGCCGGCGTCGACGATCGCATCGCCCACGGCCGGCGCCTCGGCCGGCGTCAGGCCGCGCAGGATCGCCACCAGGGGAAGCGCCTGCATGGCGGCGGAAAATCGGGTCGTTGCGGAAGTCATGGTCTTCTGTGGTTCGAGGAGTGAAGTGCGTGATGGCCGGCCCAGGTGGCTTCGGCGCCGAGCGTGCGTGCCTGGTTGCCGGCGGCCTGCAGCGCCAGCAGGTAGCGTTGCGTGAGTGCGGGCGCGCCGATCAGCACCACCTCGACCGCGGAATGGACCGACTGGGTGCGCAGTTCCTCGCCGATCAGGATGCCCGACAGGTAGCTCGAGAGTTCGCGCGCCGGCATGCGGTCGAACAGGGCCAGCGTGCGCGCGCCGAAGGCGTTGTGCAGCAGGCCCTGGCCATTGTCGGACTGCGTCACGCCCTGCAGGAAGGCGGCCTCGTCGAGTGCGGCCGAGGTGTCGAGCGTGCGGGCCAGGATCGAGTGCTGGCTCAGCAGCGCATAGAACTCGCCGGTCATGAAGGTGCGGAAGCCGGTCACCATGCCGTTCTTCACGCGAGCCCACTTGTTGTGCGTGCCAGGCAGCACGAAGAGGCCGTCGCGCAGTCCGGTCAGCGCCATGGCGCCGAAGATCTGGACTTCTTCGCCGCGCATCACGTCGGGTACGCCGTCGTGGCTGTCGCTCAGGCCCGGCACCATCGAGATCCGTCCGGGTTCGATCTCGAGGATCTTGCGGCGCACCTCGGTCAGGCCGGCGGGGCAGGCGCAATACGGCGCCTCGACCCAGCCCTGCTTGCTGCCGGCCATGCCCGAGATCAGGCAGCGGGTGCCGTGCGGGCGCATCCAGTCGGCGAACAGCGTTTCGAACACCGCGGTGAAGCCGCCGGGCTTCACGCTCAGGATGCCGCGCGGGTGGCTCTGCTCCTCGAGCACGCGGCCGTCGGCGTCGAGCAGGGCGCCGCGCAGCGAACTGGTTCCCCAGTCGACGGCAACGAGGTGTCCGTGCGTCATCGGCTTGTGCTCCGGTGCATGGTTGTCAGCCGCGCGGCTTGTAGGCCGTGACGTCGATCTCGACCTTGGCGTCGATCATCAGCCGGGATTCGACGGTCGAACGGGCGGGCCGATGGTCGCCCAGGCATTCCATGTAGACGCGGTTGAAGCTGCCGAAGTCGCGCGCGTCGTTGAGCCAGACGCTGACCTTGGCGACGTCGGCCAGCGTGCAGTCGGCCAGCGCGAGGGCCTGCTCGATGCGCTTGAACACCTGGCGGGTCTGGGCCTCGATGCCGCCGACGATGACCTGGCCCTGGTCGTCCGTGGGCACCTGTCCGGAGACGAAGACGAAGTCGCCAGCGCGCGTGGCGGGGGACAGGGGGCGGGCCTGGCGGTCGGAGGCGATCGGCGACTGGCCGAGCATTTCAACGTGAGACATGAAGATCAACTTGTAAGAGAATTACAAAAAAATTAAGGGTAAACCCCAGTTTGACGCGCAAATCGCTGAGAAATACGATTGTCGATGTAATGTTATTACTCATGGAGCCGCGATGCAATCGTCCGCCAACACTGTAGCCACATCTGGTTTTTCCTGGTTGAAGCCAATGCGCGCGTCGCCATGGCGAAGCTTCACGGGGGCGCTCGCCACCGCCGTGGCGCTCGGCCTGGGGGCCGGCGTGGCGCACGCCGATCTGCCCAAGGGCGGCGCCGCCAACCTCGCGATGGTCGGCGAGCCGCAGGGCCTCGACCCGATGGTCAGCACCGCCGACCTGGTCGGCACGATCATGCAGCACGTCTACGAGCCGCTCTATACCTTCGATGCCAACTGGAACGTGGCGCCGATGCTGGCCGAAGGCATGCCGGTGGTCTCGAAAGACGGCCTGACCTACACCATCGCGATCCGCAAGGGCGTGAAGCTGCACAACGGGCGCGAATTGAATGCCGACGACGTGGTGGCTTCTCTGCAGCGCTGGATGGAACTCTCGCCGCGCGGCAAATCGGTCGGCAAGGAAGTCGCGTCGCTGACCGCCAAGGGTCCGCTCGGCGTCGAGCTGAAGCTGAAGAGCCCGTACGCGCCGCTGCTGGCGCAGCTGGCGCTGCCGAGCGGCATGGCCGCGATCATGGCCAAGGAAAGCATCGCGCCGCAGCTCAAGGAATTCATCGGCACCGGCCCCTACAAATTCAAGGAGCGCCGGCCCGACCAGTTCACCGTGCTGACCCGCTTCGACGGCTACAGCGCCCGCAAGGAAGCGCCGAGCGGCTACGCCGGCCGGCGCGAAGCCCTGCTCGACGAACTGCGCTTCGTGCCGGTGCCGAACGCCAACACGCGCGTCGAAGGCTCGCTCTCGGGCCAGTTCCAGTACGCCGACCTGCTGCCGGTCGAGGCCATCGGCCGGATCGAGAAGGGGGTGCCGGCGGTGGTGCCGATCGTGACCAAGAACTTCGGCTTCCCCTACATCGTGTTCAACACCAGGGAAGGCGTGCTGGCCTCGCAGCCGCTGCGCCGCGCGGTGCAGACCGCGGTCGGGCAGGGCGAATTGATGGCGGCCGGCTTCGGCGACAACCGCTTCTTCGTGGTCGAGCCGAACTTCTTCCCGAAGGGCACGCCGTATTACGCGGCGGCCGGCAGCAACGTCTACAACACGCGCAATCCGCAAGCCGCCAAGGAGGCCGCAGCGAAGGCCGGCTACAACGGCCAGCCGATCCGCATCATGGCCAGCCGCCAGTACGAGTTCCACTACAACATGGCGCTGGTGATGTCCGAGCAGCTCAAGAAGGCCGGCTTCAAGACCGACCTGCAGGTGGTCGACTGGGCCACGCTGGTGCAGCGCCGCAACGACGCCAAGCTGTGGGACGTGTACTTCACGCATTCGGGCCTGTTCCCGGAGCCGATGCTGTCGCCGCCGCAACTGGGCGACGACGCGCCGGGCTGGTGGGACTCGGCCGCGAAGAAGTCGAGCTTGCAGGCCTTCAACCAGGAAACCGACCCCGCCAAGCGCGGCGCGCTGTGGGGTGCGGTGCAGCAGACGGTGTATGACGAGGTGCCCTTCATCGAGGTCGGCAAGTTCAACGGGCTGTCGGCGCGCTCGGCCAAGCTCGAGGGCTACACGCCTGCGATCTGGCCCTTCTTCTGGAACACCGGGCTGGCCAAGTAAGCCGACACGGAACGCTCCATGCTGCGCTTCTTGCTGACCCGCCTGGCCGGGGCCCTGGTGGTGCTCGCCATCGTCGCGGTGCTGGTCTTCGCGCTGACCCGGCTGGCCTCGGGCGACCCGGTGGCGCTGCTGCTCGGCGACCAGGCGACCACCGCCGACATTGCGAAGGCCCGCATCCAGTACGGGCTCGACAAGCCGCTGCCGACCCAGTTCATGCTGTGGGTCGGCGAGCTGCTGCAGGGCAACCTGGGCCAGTCGCTGTTCCTGCAGCGGCCGGTGGCGCAGGCCCTGCTGGAGCGCGCCGAGCCGACGCTGTTCCTGGCGCTGTTCGCCGTGAGCATCGCGGCGCTGATCGGCATCCCGGCCGGCATGGCCGCTGCGATCTGGCGCGGCAGCGCGGCCGACCAGGCGGTGAGCGGCGTGGCGATGCTCGGTGCCAGCATTCCGARTTTCTGGCTCGGCCTGATCCTGATCCAGTTCTTCGCGGTCAAGCTCGGCTGGTTCCCGGCCTCGGGCTACGGCGACCCGAGCGCGTCGCTGCACGAGCGGCTGCAGCACCTGCTGCTGCCGGCGCTGGTGCTGGGCCTGCTGAATTCGGCGCTGATCATCCGCTTCACGCGGGCCTTGATGCTCGACATCCTCGGCGAGGACTACGTGCGCACCGCGCGCGCCAAGGGCCTGCCCGAGCACGTGATCATGGTCAAGCACGTGCTGCGCAATGCGCTGGTGCCGATCGTCACCGTGCTCGGCCTGACGCTGGCGCTGATGATCGGCGGCACGGTCGTGACCGAGACCGTCTTCAACCTGCCCGGGGTCGGCAACCTGGTGGTGCGCGCGGTGCTCCGGCGCGACTACCCGGTGATCCAAGGCACGCTGCTGGTCATCGCCGCCATCTACGTCTTCATCAACCTCGGCGTCGATTTCGTCTACACGCTGGTCGATCCGCGCATCCGGCTGGAGGGCAAATGAAAGCCGCAGTTCTTTCCTGGTTGCGCAGTGCGACGCCGGTGGCCCGCCGCCTGTTCGCGCGCAAGATCGTGGCGGCCGCTGCCTTGGTGCTGCTGCTGGTGGTCGGTGTCGCGCTGCTGTACCCGATGCTGTCCGACGCCGACCCCGGTGCCATCGAGATCGGCCAGCGCCTGCACGCGCCTTCGCTGGCCCACTGGGCCGGCACCGACGAACTGGGCCGCGACGTGCTGCTGCGCATCGTGCACGGCGCGCGCTATTCGCTCTTGATCGGTGTCGTCACGGCCGCGGGCGCGGTGCTGTTCGGCACCTTGATGGGCATGCTCGCGGGCTTCTTCCGCCGCCTCGATGCGCCGTTGATGCGCGTGGTCGACGCGATGATGTCCTTCCCCGACATCCTGCTCGGCATCGCGCTGGTGTCGATCCTCGGCGTCTCGCTGTGGAACGTGATGCTGGCGCTGGTGATCGTCTACACGCCGCGCGTGGCGCGGGTGGTACGCGCCACCACGCTGGTGCTGCGCGAACTGCTGTTCGTCGACGCGGCACGGGCGCTCGGCGTGCGCACGCCGCGCATCCTGTGCAAGCACATCCTGCCGAACCTGATGTCGCCGATCCTGGTCCAGGTGACCTTCATCTTCGCCTACGCCATCCTGGCCGAGGCGGGCCTGTCCTTCCTCGGCGTCGGCGTGCCGCCCGACATCCCGACCTGGGGCACGATGATCGCGGGCAGCCTCGACTATGCCGACCGCGCGTTCTGGACCATCTTCTGCCCCGGCCTCGCGATCGTGCTGACGGCGCTGTCGCTGCAGATGCTCGGCGACGGCGTGCGCGACCTGCTCGATCCCAAGTTGAGGAAAGCCGCATGAACACGACCATGGCCGCAGCGCGGCTCGAAGTGCAGGGCCTGTCGACCTCCTTCGCCACCGAGGCCGGCCGCATCCAGAGCGTGGCCGACGTCTCGTTCGCGATCCGTCCCGGCGAGACGCTGGCGCTGGTCGGCGAATCGGGCTCGGGCAAGTCGGTGACCAGCCTCACGCTGATGGGCCTGCATGCCAAGACCTCGCATGCGCAGGTCGAGGGCCAGGCCTGGTTCGTCAGGCGCGACGGCCGCCGCGTGAACCTGCTCGACATGCCTGAGGCCGAGAAGCGCGCGCTGCGCGGCAACGAGCTCGGCATGATCTTCCAGGAGCCGATGACCAGCCTGAAYCCGGTGCTGACCATCGGCGAGCAGATCGCGGAGTCGGTGCGCCTGCACCTCAAGCTCGACCGCAAGGCCGCCCACGCGCATGCGCAGCGCATGCTCGAGCTGGTCGAGATCCCGGCCGCGGCGCAGCGCGTCAACGAGTATCCGCACCAGCTCTCGGGCGGCATGCGCCAGCGCGTGATGATCGCGCTGGCGATGGCCTGCAACCCGACCCTGCTGATCGCCGACGAGCCGACCACSGCKCTCGACGTCACGATCCAGGCCCAGATCCTCGCGCTCATGGGCCGCCTGCAGAAGGAGACCGGCATGAGCATGCTGTTCGTCACCCACAACCTTGGGGTGGTTGCGCAGTACGCCGATGCGGTGGCCGTGATGTATGCCGGGCGCATCGTCGAATCGGCGCCGGTGCACGAGCTGTTCGCGCGGCCCGCGCATCCTTACACGCGCGGCCTGCTGGCCTGCCTGCCGGGCGTGGCGCGGCGGCGAGGCTCGCCGGTGGTTGCGGGCAAGCGACCGCAGCTGGTGGCCATTCCGGGCCAGGTGTCGAGCCCGTTCGCGCCGCCGCCCGGTTGCGCCTTTGCACCGCGCTGCAGCTTCCGCCGAGAGGCCTGCGATGCGCGCATGCCGGGGCTCGAAACCACGGGCGGCGAGCGCATGGTGCGCTGCATCGGATTCACCGAGGAGTTGGCGGCATGAGCCGCCGGGCCGCTCCCAAGGCGAATACCGAAGCGCTGCTGCGCGAAGGTTATCCAATGAGCCGCCGGGCCGCCCCCAAGGCGAATACCGCAACGCGAAGCGTGGAGGTTACCGAATGACGACAAGCACGACATTGGCGAKCGACAACCTGCTCGAGATCCGCCAGCTGAAGAAATACTTCGGCAAGGGCAGCCATCCGGTGCGTGCCGTCGACGACGTGAGCTTCGACATCCGCAAGGGCGAGACGCTGGGCCTGGTCGGCGAATCGGGTTCGGGCAAGAGCACCATCGGCCGGTTGTTGACCCGCCTGGTCGACCCGACCGGCGGCGAGATGCTGTACCAGGCGCAGGGTTCCGACGCGGCGCCGCAGGACTTGGCACGGCTGTCGCAGTCGCAGTTCAGGCCGCTGCGCTCGAAGGTGCAGATCATCTTCCAGGACCCGTATGCGAGCCTCAACCCGCGCATGCGGATCCGCGACGTGCTTGCCGAGGCCCTGGACACGCACGGGCTCGCCAAGGGTGCGGCGCGCAAGCCGCGCATCCAGCAGTTGCTGCAGCAGGTGGGTCTTCGTCCCGAGCACGCCGATCGCTTCCCGCACGAGTTCTCGGGCGGCCAGCGCCAGCGCATCGGCATCGCGCGCGCGCTGGCGGTCGAGCCGCAGTTCATCGTGGCCGACGAGCCGTTGTCGGCGCTCGACGTGTCGATCCAGGCCCAGGTGGTCAACCTGCTCGGCGAGTTGAAGGAAGCGCTGGGCCTCACGCTGCTGTTCATTTCCCACGATCTCGACGTGGTCGAGTACCTCTGCGACCGGGTGGTCGTGCTGTACCTCGGCCGCGTGATGGAGATCGCGCCCACCGAGGCGCTGTATGCGAATCCGCGCCATCCCTACACGCGCGCCCTGCTGGCGGCGGCGCCGATTCCGGACCCGGCCCAGCGCCGCGTCGTCCCGCTGTTGCAGGGCGACCTGCCGAGCCCGGCGAATCCTCCCTCAGGCTGCGTCTTCCGCACCCGCTGCCCGTTGGCCGAGGCGCGCTGCGCGAGCATCGACATGCAGCTGCGCGAGGTGCAGACTGGCCACTGGCATGCCTGCTGGCGCGACGACCTTTGAGTAAGCTTCGCACACCATGACCCAAGATCCGATCCTCGACCACTGCAGCAAGAGTTATCCGCTCGAGGCCGCGCCCTGCCGCGCGGCCGACATCGGCGAGAAAGGGTGGAACGTGCTGGCCGACGACCTCTCGTACCCGCTCGCCGTCATCCACCGTTCCGCGCTCCTGCACAACATCGCGTGGATGCAGGCCTATGCGCAGCGCAAGGGCATTGCGCTGGCGCCGCACGGCAAGACCACCATGTCGCCCGAGCTGTTTGCGCAGCAACTGGCCGGCGGCGCGTGGGGCCTGACCTTCGCCACCATCTTCCAGCTCGCCGTCGGCGTCGAAGCGGGTGCGCGCAACTGCATCATCGCCAACCAGGTGCTGTGCGATGCCGACCTCGACGGGCTGGACATGCTGCTCGCCGGCCACAGCGACCTGCGGGTCTGGTTTCTGGTCGATTCGCTGGCCCAGCTCGCGCTGATCGAGGACTGGGCGCGGCGCCGGGACTCCCGGCGCTGCTTCGACGTGCTGCTGGAGATCGGCATCCCCGGCCAGCGCACCGGCTGCCGCACGCTCGAGGAAGCGCTCGCGCTGGCCGTCGCCATCGCGCGCTCGCCGGTCGTTCAGCTCGAGGGCATCGAGTGCTACGAAGGCGGGCTGGCCCGCTGCGACAGCGAACACGATGCGCGCGAGGTCACGGCGCTCGTGGGCCGCGTCCTGGAGGTGGCCCGCCGCTGCGATGCGGAGAACCTCTTCGGCGACGGCCCCGTGATGCTCACGGCCGGCGGCTCGGCGGTCTTCGATCTCGTCGTGCCGCTGCTGCGCGCCCAGGGCTTGTCGCGGCCGGTGCAGGGCGTCTTGCGCTCGGGCTGCTACGTCACGCACGACAACGGCAACTACGCGCGCTTCCTGAAGCAGGTCGAGCAGCGCGAAGGGCTGGACGCATCGTTGCGCGCGGCCCTCGAAGTCTGGACGATGGTGCAGTCGGTGCCCGAACCCGGGCTGGCGCTGCTGACCTGCGGACGCCGCGACATCTCCTACGACCTGGAGATGCCGATCCCGGTGCGCCATGCGCCGCGCGGCGCGCGAGCGGCGGCCGAAGCGCCCGCCAACTGGAAGATCAGTGCCCTCAACGACCAGCACGCCTATCTGCGCTTCGATCCCGCGGGCGCGGCGCCGCAGGTCGGCGATCGGGTGGCGCTCGGCATCTCGCACCCCTGCACGACCTTCGACAAGTGGCGCTGGCTGGCGCTGGTCGAGGACGACATGGCGGTCACGGGCGCCATCAGCACGCGCTTCTGATGACGGCGACCCACAACGCTTCCGTCCATCTGCTGCAGCGCCTGCGCGAGCGCATGGACGAACTGCCGGCCGCGCAGCGCAGCGTGGTCCAGTGCGTGCTCGAGGATCCGCGCGCCGCCGTCGCCGCCACCGTGGAGCAGCTCGCGCAGCAGGCCGGTGTCTCGATGCCGACCATCGTGCGGACCTGCCGCAGCTTCGGCTTCGAGTCGGTGCGTGAATTCATGCTGGCGCTGGCGCAGGACCTGGCCGTCACGGGCTCCTACCTGCACCGCAGCGTGCTGGCCGAGGACAGTGCGGGCGACGTCGCGAGCAAGATCGTTCATGCGGCCGTGTCCTCGCTGACCGAGCTGGGCCGGCGCATCGACGTCGACGTGCTCGACCGGGTCGCGAACCGTCTGGCGCAAGCCCGGCGCATCGACTGCTATTCGGTCGGCGCCGCCTCGACCTTCATGGCCAACGAACTGCAGAGCCGGCTGTTCCGGCTGGGTTGCACCGCCAACGCCATCTTCGACGCCCACCAGCAGCTGGTCTCGGCGAGCACGCTCGGACCCGACGGCGTGGCCTTCGTGATCTCGCACGTGGGCCGCATGCCCTACACGCTGGAGGCCGCGCGCTTCGCACGCTCGCAGGGCGCCACCGTGGTGGCGCTGACGCAGCCCGACACTCCGCTGGCCGAGGCCGCGGACCTGGTGATCGCGGTGTCGGTGCCGCAGGACGCCGTGATGCGCGTCGGCACCGAGGCCTATCTCGCGCACCTGGTGGTGATCGAGATCCTGATGGTCCGGCTGGCACAGAAGCTCGGGCCGGTCGCGACGCGCGGCCTGCAGCAGTTCAAGCAGTTGCTGCACAAGCACGGCTTCGACAGTGCCGAGTATTCCGGCGCCTCGGAAACACTCGAAGACGAACAATGACGATTCAAGACAGGCAGTCGGCGGGCTCCGGCGGACACGCGACGCTGCTCAAGGGCGGCACCATCGTCGACGGCAGCGACACGCCGGGCTGGCAGGGCGATGTGCTGTTCGCGGGCGATCGCATCGTGTCGGTCGCTCCGCCCGGCCAGACGCCGCATGAAGTCCTCGCGCAGTTGCGCGCCCAAGGCCCGGTGGACGAGGTCAATTGCACCGGCCTGGTCGTCGCGCCCGGCTTCATCGATGTCCACACGCACGACGACGCGGCCGCGATCGAGAAGGCCGACATGCTGCCGAAGATCTCGCAGGGCGTGACCACCGTGATCGTCGGCAACTGCGGCATCTCGCTGGCGCCGATGGTGACCGACTCGCCCGGGGCGCCGTTGTCGCTGCTGGGCCGGGGCCAGTTCCGCCACGCCACGATGCGTGCCTATGCCGAGGCCGTGGATGCGGCGCGGCCGGCCGTCAACGTCGCCGCGCTGCTGGGCCACACGGCGCTGCGGATGCGCCACATGGCGGTGCTCGACCGGCCCGCCAACGAGGCCGAGCGGTCGGCGATGGCGGCCGCCATGCAGGAGGCCATGGATGCGGGCGCCCTGGGCCTGTCCTCGGGCGTGTTCTACGAAGAGGCCTTCGCGGCCGACGTCGAGGAACTGGTCGCCGTCGCCAGCGTGGCGGCGCGCAACGGCGGCGTCTACGCGACCCACATCCGCGACGAGCTGGCCGGCATCCTGCCCGCACTGCAGGAGGCCGCGCTGACCGCGCGCCAGTCCGGCCTGCCGCTCGTGATCTCGCACCACAAGTGCGCCGGCCCCGCCAACTGGGGCCGCACACGCGAGACCCTGCCGTTCATCGAAGCGCTGGCGCGCGGCCAGGAGATCGGCATGGACGTCTACCCGTACACCGCCGGTTCGACCGTGTTGCGCGAGGACCTGGTCGACGGCATCATCGACATCCTGATCACCGGCAGCCAGCCGCATCCCGAGGTCGGCGGTCGCTACCTGGCCGACATCGCGGCGGAGTGGGGCGTCTCCCAGCAGGATGCCGCGCGCCGGCTGAAGCCAGGCAACGCCTGCTACTTCCAGATGCGGGAGGACGACGTGCAGCGCGTCGTGACGCATCCGCTGGCGATGATCGGCTCCGACGGCCTGCCGCACGACGAGCGGCCGCACCCGCGGCTGTGGGGCGCATTCCCGCGCGTGCTGGCGAGCTACTGGCGCGAGAAGCGCCTGCTGCGGCTCGAGCAGGCGGTACACAAGATGACCGGCCTGTCGGCGGCGCGCTTCCGCATCGGCGAGCGCGGCCTGCTCAAGGCCGGTTACATGGCCGACATCGTCCTGTTCGATCCCCTGCGCGTGAAGGACGGCGCGACCTTCGAGCGGCCGCGCGAGTTCAGCGAAGGCATCGAGCGGGTCTGGGTCAATGGGGTGTTGAGCTACACGGCCGAAGGCCGCGCGACGGGTGCGCGCGCGGGCCGCTTCGTGAAACGCACGGTGAACGTGGCGCGCTAGCCGTCGCTTCGCCATCAGGGTTTGTCCTGCGCGACTGTCATTTCAATCATCATATGATTCGATCGGACAGCGGCCGTTGACCGGCGCTGCCGAAGGGTGCATTTGCGCACGGATGGTTTCAGCAGGAGATGAATTGACCTCAGAAAACGCCGCACGGCCCGAGCTGCTGCTCGTCGCACCGTTGATGCCTTTCCTGCTGGAGCAATTGCGGCAGCACTACACGCTGCACGACCGCATCCATCTCAGCGACCCGGCCGCCTTCGCCGCCGTGGCGCCGCGGATCCGCGGGGTGGTCGCCAACGGCGAGGCCAAGGTGCCGCGCGAACTGATCGCGCAGCTGCCGGCCCTCGAGGTGATCTCGGTCTTCGGCGTCGGCTACGACGGCGTCGACGTGCCGGCCGCGCACGAGCGCGGCGTGCCCGTCACCAACACGCCCTCGGTCCTCAACGACGACGTGGCCGACCTCGCCATCGGCCTGCTGATCGCCACCGCACGCCGCATTCCGCAAGCCGACCGTTTCGTGCGCGCCAACGAATGGACGCATGGCCCGATCGCGTTGAGCCGAAAGGTCACGGGCGGCCGGCTCGGCATCGTCGGCATGGGCCGCATCGGCCAGGCGATCGCCGAGCGCGCCCTGGCCTTCAAGATGTCGGTGGCCTACACCGCGCGCTCGCCGCGCGCCGGCGTCGGCTACACCTACCATCCCGATCCGGTCTCGCTGGCCGCGGCGGTCGATTTCCTGGTCGTGATCACCCCGGGCGGCGCCGCCACCAAGAACCTGATCGATGCCCGCGTGCTGAAGGCGCTCGGCCCCGAGGGCTACCTCGTGAACGTGGCGCGTGGCAGCGTAGTCGACGAAGAAGCCCTCATCGACGCGCTGCGCCACGGCAAGATCGCCGGCGCCGGGCTGGACGTCTTTGCCAACGAGCCGAACGTGCCCGAGGCCCTGCGCGCGCTGCCCAATGTGGTGCTGACGCCGCACATCGGCAGCGGCACCAAGCAGACGCGCGAAGCCATGGGCCAGCTGGTGTTCGACAACCTGCGCGCCCACTTCGCCGGCCAGCCGCTGTTGACGCCGGTCGCCGCCTGAGCGGCACGCCCATGGCCAAGAATACCCATGGCCGCACGCTCGATCTGCTGGGGGAGGCGATCGTCTCGCGCCGGTACGCCGTCGGCACGCCGATGCCGGCCGAGCCCTTGCTCTGCGAGGCCTTCGGCGTCAGCCGCACGGTGGTGCGCGAGGCCGTGAAGTCCCTGGTGGCCAAGGGCCTGATCGTCACCGGGCCCAAGCTCGGCACCCGCGTGCTGCCCGACGAGCACTGGAACTGGTTCGACCCCGACGTGATCACCTGGCAGGCCCGGGCCGGCCTCACGCCCGAGTTCCTGCGCGACCTGCAGGACCTGCGGCGCGCGGTCGAACCCGCCGCCGTGCGGCTGGCCGCCGAGCGCGCCACGCCCGAGGACATCGAGGAGATCGAGGCCGCCTATGCCGGCATGAAGCACGCGGTGGAATTCGGCGGCGACTATGTCACTTTCGACCTGCGCTTCCACAACGGCCTGCTGCGCAGCGCCCGCAATCGCATGCTGGCGCAGATGAGCAAGGCCCTGCATGCGCTGCTGCGCACCAGCTTCGAGATATCGACCGTCAAGAAGGACGGCCCGGCGCTGTCGCTGCCCTTGCATCGCGCGGTGCTCGACGCCGTCATCGCCCGCAATCCGGGACGGGCCGAGCGGGCCATCATCAAGCTGATCGACGGCGCCCGCCAGGACATCGACGAAGTGCTGGGCTCGCGCCGCCGGCTGCCCCGCTTGTCGCGTCCGCCGCCGCGCCTGCGGGCGGCCGTCTGAGGCTCGCCGAGATTTCCCTTACCCACCCCGCTCGTGCACCGAGCTGTTCAGCTGCAAGAAGAAGGAGACAAGACACATGAAATTCAAAGCACTCGTGGTCCCGGCGATGATGGCCCTGGGCCTCACGGTCGCCGGCCAGGCTTCGGCGCAGGAGAAGCTCACCGTCTGGTGGGTCAAGGGCTTCTACAAGGCCGAGGACGATGCCTTGTTCGCCGCCATCAAGAAGTTCGAGGACAAGCACAAGGGCGTCAAGATCGAGCTGTCCCAGTACCCCGTGCAGGACATGATCCCGAAGACCGTCTCGGCGCTCGACTCGGGCAGCCCGCCCGATGTCGCCTATGCCGACGTCTACGACTTCCAGGTCACCGGCAAGTGGGCCTACGACGACAAGCTGGAGGACATCAGCAGCGTCATGGCGCCGATCGCCTCGCGCTTCGCCCCGAACACCATCGAGACCACCTTCCTCTACGACGACAAGACCAAGGCCAAGGCCTACTACGCCTTCCCGATCAAGCAGCAGACGATGCATATCGAATACTGGATCGACATGCTGAACGAGGCCGGCTTCAAGGAGTCGGACATCCCGACGGGCTGGAAGGACTACTGGTCGTTCTGGTGCGAGAAGGTGCAGTCGGCCAGCCGCCAGAAGAGCGGCAAGCGCAACTTCGGCATCGGCATGCCGATGGGCGTGGATTCGAGCGATTCGTTCTATTCCTTCCTGACCTTCGCCGACGCTTACAACGTGAAGATGGTCAACGACAGCGGCAAGCTGCTGGTCGACGACCCTGCCGTGCGTACCGGGCTGATCAGCGCGATGAGCGACTACACGGCGCCCTACACCAAGGGCTGCACGCCGCCGTCGTCCACGAGCTGGAAGGACCCGGACAACAACGTCGCCTTCCACAACAAGACGACCGCGATGACGCACAACGCGACGATCTCGATCGCCGCCAAGTGGCTCGACGACTCCAACAACGCATCGCTCACGCCCGAGCAGCGCGAGGAGGCCAAGAAGAACTACACCGAGCGCATCCGCACCGCGGGCTTCCCGAACAAGCCCGACGGCAGCAAGATGGTCTACCGCACCGCGGTCAAGACCGGCGTGGTGTTCAAGGAAGCCAAGAACAAGCAGYGCGCCAAGGAGTTCGTCGCCTTCCTGTTGCAGGAAGAGAATCTCACGCCCTACGTCGAAGGCTCGCTGGGCCGCTGGTTCCCGGTCACCAAGGCGGGGCAGGCGAGCCCGTTCTGGCAGGCCGATCCGCATCGCAAGTCGGTGTTCAACCAGTACGCGGCCGGCACCGTCACCTTCGAATTCACCAAGAACTACAAGTTCACCGTGCTCAACAACGAGAACGTCTGGGCCAAGGCGATGAATCGCGTGGTGAGCGACAAGGTACCGGTGGACAAGGCGGTCGACGAGATGATCGAGCGCATCAAGACGGTCGCACGTTGACCTGACGCGGCAGCCGACCATGAGTTCCACCGCAAGCGCCGTGACCGCGGCCGGCAGCGCCGCAATACCCGCCAGCAAGCTCGGACGCTGGCAGTTCTGGGGCCGGCTGATGGTCGTTCCCTACCTGCTGGTGTTCGCCGTCTTCGTGCTCTACCCGGTGTGCTACGGCCTCTGGCTGGCACGCCATCCGCAGAGCTACGTGCACCTGGTCGAGGACCCGATCTTCTTCCGCTCGGTCATCAACACGGTGGTGTTCCTGATCGTCGCCATCAACGTCAAGATGGCCGTGGCGCTGGTGCTCTCGGGCTTCTTCGTGCAGTCGCGCTGGTGGATCAAGGTCCTCGCGGGGATCTTCATCCTGCCCTGGGCCGTGCCGTCGATCCCGACCATCCTGTCGGTGCGCTTCATGCTCAACCCCGAGTGGGGCGTGATCAACAGCACCATCTTCCATCTGACCGGGCTCGACGGGCCCAACTGGCTCAACGAGCCGACTCTGGCGCTCGGCTTCGCGATGCTGATGCACATCTGGAAATCGCTGCCGTTCTGGACCCTGATCCTGGTGGCGGGGCGCCTGGCGATACCGGGCGAGCAGTACGAGGCGGCGTCGGTCGACGGCGCCAGTTCGTGGCAGAAGTTCCGCTTCATCAGCTGGCCGGCATTGCGCACGCTCTATGTCACGTCGCTGATCCTGTCGATGATCTGGACGCTGGGTGATTTCAACAGCGTCTACCTGCTGACCGGTGGCGGCCCGGCCGACATGACGCATGTGCTCGCGACCATCGGCATCCRCTATCTGCGGCTCGACCAGGTCGACCTGTCGATGGCCTCCATCGTGGTCGCGATGCCATTGATCCTGCCCCTGGTCTATTTCATGATGAAGAGGTTGTCGAAATGAGCCGCAAGCGCTGGACCCTCAAGTCGGCGGGCAACGAAGCCAAGCTGCTGCTGATCGGCATCCCGGTGCTGCTCTGGACGCTGATCCCGATCTACCACATGGTGCTGTTCGCGATCTCGCCGCGCGGCACGGCGACCAGCGGCCGGCTGTGGCCTAAGTCGCCGACCCTCGACAACTTCAGCACCGTGTTCCAGCAGAAGCACTTCTACCTGGACCACTTCTGGGTGCAGCTGGGCAACTCGCTGTTCATCGCGGTGGCGGTCGGGGCGATCACGCTGTTCGTCGCCACCACCGCGGCCTTCGCGATCAGCCGGCTGCGCGTGCGCGGCGGCCGCACGGTGATGAACATGGCGCTCTTCACCTACTTCATCCCGGCCGCCTTCCTGGCCGTGCCSATGTACAAGACCATGGGCAACTACGGCCTGCTCAACAGCCAGTGGGCGCTGATCCTSGCGATGGTGACCATCGCCTCGCCGTACTGCATCTGGGTGCTCAAGCAGGCCTCCGACAAGCTGCCCTACGAGCTCGACGAGGCGGCGCGCATGGACGGCGCATCGCCGCTGCAGCTGTTCCGGCTGGTCTACCTGCCGTTGATGGTGCCCTCGCTGGTGGCGGTCGGAACCTATGCGCTGCTGCTGGCCTGGAACGAGTACCTCTACGCCTTCCTGCTGCTGTCGAACGACCGCAGCGTGACCCTGGCCGTGGCGCTCGGCAACTTTCTCGCGGCCGACGATTCGCCCTGGGAGCTGCTGATGGCGACCGGTCTCATCTATGCACTGCCGCCCGCGGCGATCTATTACACGTTCAAGCGCTACATGGTCGGCGGCATCACCGCCGGCGCGGTGAAGAGCTGACCCCCAGGTTGCCCGGCACTCCGTGTCCGGGCGCCCACCCCCTTTCAGGGGGCGACACCGGCGGCCCGGCAAAGCCGGTTCCGCGGTGTCCCCCGAACAGGCCCGGGCTTCGCCGGGCCAACAGAGAGAGAAAGAGACGACAAAAATGGCTTCAGTCACTTTTCGCGATGTCCAGAAGTCCTATGGCAAGACCCGCATCATCGAGCGCCTGGGCTTCGAGATCGAGGACGGCGAGTTCGTGGTGCTGGTCGGGCCCTCGGGCTGCGGCAAGTCCACCTTGCTGCGCATGCTGGCCGGCCTGGAAGACATCAGCGGCGGCCAGATCATGATCGACGGCCGCGTCGTCAACGAGCTCGAATCGAAGGACCGCGACATCGCGATGGTGTTCCAGAGTTACGCGCTGTATCCGCACATGACGGTCGGCGAGAACATGGGCTTCAGCCTGCGCCTGCGCAAGGCCGAGAAAGCGCTCACCGACAAGCGCGTGGCCGATGCCGCGAAGATCCTCAACCTCGACCAGCTGCTCGGGCGCTATCCGCGCGAGCTGTCCGGCGGTCAGCGGCAGCGGGTCGCCATGGGGCGAGCGATCGTGCGCGACCCGAAGGTGTTCCTGTTCGACGAGCCGCTGTCCAACCTGGATGCCAAGCTGCGGGTCGCGATGCGCGCCGAGATCAAGGCGCTGCACCAGCGGCTCAAGACCACCACCGTCTATGTCACCCACGACCAGATCGAGGCGATGACSATGGCCGACCGCATCGTCGTSATGCACGACGGCRYSRTCGAGCAGATCGGCACGCCGCTSGAGCTSTACGACCGGCCCGACAACCTGTTYGTCGCSCAGTTCATCGGCTCGCCGTCGATGAACGTGCTGGAGGGCACGGTGCGGCGCGCCAACGGGCAATGCCGCGTCGAGGCGCAGGGCGCATCGTGGCCGGCACCGGTCGCCACCTCGGCCATCGACGGGCAGGCGGTCCACTATGGCGTGCGGCCGGGCGACATCACCTTGTCGGATGCCTCGAGCGGCGTGCCGGCCAAGGTGATCGTGGTCGAGCCGACCGGCGCCGAGACCGAGCTGCTGGTCGAGGTCGGCGGGGTCCAACTGATCCTCGCGGTGCATGGCCGGGTCGATGCCCAGCCGGACCAGATCGTGGGGCTGATGATCGGCAGCGACAGCGTGCACCTGTTCGACCGACAGACCGGCGCTCGCTTGAGCTGAGCGCGCTCGGGCCGCGGCGATCGGCGCCATCCGGCACCCGTTGCCGGAGGCCGGAGCTCAAGGCCAAAAGAAAAAGGGCGCAGCGCGCCCTTTTTGTCGGAGAAGCGGGGGTCGCTGAGATTCAGCGGCCGAAAGAGCGGCCACCGCCGCCACCGCCGTAGCCACCGCCGCCACCGTAGCCGCCGCCCGAGCGACCGCCGCCACCCGAACGGCCGCCACCGCCGGAACGGTTGCCGCCGTAGCCGCCACCGCCGCCGCGACGTCCGCGGCCGCCACCCAGGCTGTCGACGCTGGTGCGCAACGGATCGGGCTGGCCGTCGCCGCCGGCCACCGCTTCGGCGCGCAGATGCGCCACCGCGTCGGCCTGCGTCGGGCTGTGGCTGTTGCCGTGATGGCGCGGCTGGCGCTCTTCATGCGGCAGGTGGTTCTGGTGGTGCGTCGGCGCATGGTGCGTCGGCGCATGGTGCGGCGCGCGCGCCGGTCCCTGCGGTCCGCGCGCCGGGCCCTGGCCACGGC
>NZ_JBFUCJ010000072.1:0-38126 GCF_056405295.1 Variovorax sp. P1_H2
CCGCCGCGCCGCCGCACCGCCGCACCGCCGCGCCGTCGCGTCGGTGCGTCCGCGCGCCCGGGCGACCTCAGCCGAAGCGCAGCGTGCGCAGGCCCACGGTGCGGTCGACCCACACCACCACCACCAGCGTCAGAAGGATGCTGACCGTCGACACCGCGGCGGCCGTCGGGTCGAAGTCCCAGCGCAGGTAGTCGAAGAGCTGCAGCGGCAGCGTCGTCATGCCGATGCCCTTGAGCAGCAGCGACATGTTGAAGAGGTCGAACGAGATCACGAAGGCGAACAGCGCGCCGGTGATGATCCCCGGCTTGATCAGCGGCAGCGTCACGCGCACGAAGGCGCGCCACGGCGAGGCGCCGAGGCTGCGCGCGGCCTGCTCCAGCGATGCGTCCTGGTTGTAGAGCGCCGACGCCACGTTGGTGAACACGTAGGGCAGGGTCACCAGCACGTGGCCGACGACCAGTCCGAACATCGTGCGCGTGCCGATGCCGCTCGCGTACAGGAAGAACAGCAGCGCGATCGCCGTGAGGATCTCGGGCAGCATCAGCGGCATCATGAGCAGCATGCGCAAGGGCTCGCGCAGGCGCTGCGCATGGCGCACCACGTAGAGCGCGCCGGCGATGCCGATGACCGACGAGATGAGCGTCGCGATGGCCGCCAGAATCAGCGAGGTGCGGATCGCGCGCATGAAGGCCTCGTTGGCGAACAGCGCGCCGAACCAGCGCAGCGAGATGCCTTGCGGCGGGAAGGTCATGAACTCGCCGGCATTGAGCGACATCAGCACGATGATCGCGATCGGCAGCAGCAGGAAGACGTAGACCGCGCCGACGTAGAGCAGGCCGAAGCCGTCCGCCACGCGCTGCGAAAGCGGTGCGCGCCGGTTCATGCCAGCCCCTTCATGAATCGCCCGGTCAACCTGGCATAGAGCGCCACCGCCAGCATGCCGCAAGCCGTGAGCACCAGCGCCTGCGCCGCGCCCGCGGGCCACTGGAAGTTGTCGATCAGGTTCTGCACCACCAGCACCGACATCGTCTTGACCTGCGCGCCGCCGAGCATCACCGGCGTCACGTAGGCGCTCAGCGAGAGCACGAAGACCAGGATGGTGCCGGCCTGGATGCCGGGCCAGGACAAGGGCAGCACCAGCCGCCAGAACACCTTGAGCCGGGAGGCGCCGAGCGAGCGCGCGGCCGATTCGAGCGACGGGTCGATGCTCTGGATCACGCCGACCAGCGGCAGGATCATGAAGGGCAGGAACACGTGCACCAGCGCGATGGTCACGCCCAGCCGGTTGTTCATGAGCTGCAGGCCGGTCTGGACCAGCCCGAGGTCGAGCAGCACGCGGTTGACGACGCCGTTGCCCGACAGCAGGATCAGCCAGCCGAAGCTGCGCACCACCACGCCGACCAGCAGCGGCGACAGCACCAGCACGTACAGCACGCTGCCCCAGCGGGAGCTCGTGCGCGCCAGGTGGTACGCCACCGGGTAGCCGAGCAGCAGGCAGATCGGCGTGACCGTCAGTCCGAGCAGCAGCGTGTCGGCGAGCACGCCCAGCAGGTAGCCGTCACTCAGCGCACGGCCGTAGTTGCCGAGGGTGAAACCGGCGCCGTAGGGCGCGCCGACGGCCGGCGGGCGCAGGCTCATCAGCACGATGTTGAGGTAGGGCAGCACCAGGAAGACGCCGATCAGCACCAGCGCCGGTGCAATCAGCCAGAAGGCGCGGCGCGCCAGCGGCACGGTGCGTGCCGGCCGCGGCACGGGCACCGAGGAAGCGATGGCCGCGCTCATTGCGGCCCCCACGCTCGGCACTTCGTGTCCTCGCTGCCCCCCGAGGGGGTGCGAGCTTGCTTGGGGCGGCCCGGCGCGGCGCTCATTCGTTCCCCGCGATGATCCAGGCGTGGCCGGGCTCGAAGCGCATGCCGCTGGCCGCGCCGGCCGCCACGCGCTGGCCCGGCGCGGTCTGCACCAGCAGCGACAGGCCGTCGCCGCACTGCAGCGTGTGCTCGACGCTGCTGCCGAGAAAGTAGCTGCTGCTGACCCGCCCCTGGAACGGACCGCGGCCGTCGAAGTGGATCGCCTCGGGCCGGATCGTGACGTGCACCGCGCGGCCCGGCGCCAGCGGCTGGTCGAATTCGGCCTCGACCGCACCGATCGAGGTCTCGACGCGATAGCGCAGGAAGCCGTTCTCGCCGGGCAGCATCGAATGCACGCGGCCCTCGATCAGGTTCGAGCGGCCGATGAAGCGCGCCACGTCGACGCTGCGCGGGCGCAGGTAGATCGCCTCGGGCACGTCGAACTGCTGCAGCCTGCCGCCGAGCATCACGGCCACGCGGTCGGACATCACCATCGCCTCGGCCTGGTCGTGCGTCACGTAGAGCGTGGTGATGCCGATGCGTTTCTGCAGTTCGCGGATGAACACCCGCATGTCCTCGCGCAGCACGGCGTCGAGGTTGGCCAGCGGCTCGTCGAGCAGCAGCAGGCGCGGCTCGATCACCAGCGCGCGCGCCAGCGCCACGCGCTGCTGCTGGCCGCCCGAGAGCTGGCGCGGATAGCGCTCGGCCATGCTCGCGAGCTGCACCATCGCCAGCACGGCGTCGATGCGGCGCGCCATCTCGGCCTTCGGCACCTTGCGCATCTCGAGGCCGAAGGCCAGGTTGCGGCGCACCGTGAGATGCGGGAAGAGCGCGTAGTTCTGGAACACCATGCCGATGTCGCGGCGCTCCGGCGGCAGGTCGGTGATGTCCTCGCCGTCGAGCAGGACCTCGCCCTGGTCGGGGTACTCGAAACCGGCGACGCAGCGCAGCGTGGTGGTCTTGCCGCAGCCGCTGGGCCCCAGCAGCGAGATGAACTCGCCGGGCTCGGTGTCGAGCTCCAGCGCGTGGATCGCGGTCATCGACTGGAAGCCCTTGCGCAGACCGCGCAAGCTGAGCCGCGTCATGCGGCGCGGGCGTATCGCGGCCGCGGCATCGGCGGCAGCCGGCAGCGCGCCGGCGGGCATCACCGCGCTCATTTGATCTCCCGGTTCCATCGGTCGGTGATGGCGGGCAGTTGCGGGTTCACCTTGCTCCAGTCGAAGCCGACGATCGACGCCATCGCCTTGCCGCTAACCGGCACCTCGGCCATCAGCTCGGCCGGCAGCTGCACCTTGGTGCTGGTGGGCGAGGTGTAGAACTCCTTGGCCATCATCAGCTGCACCTCGGGCTGCAGGATGAAGTTGAGGTACTTGTACGCGTCCTCCTTGTTGGGCGCGTTCTTGAGGATGTTGAAGGACTGCTCGAAGGCCACGACGCCTTCGGTCGGCACCACCATCTCGACCGGCACACCCTTCTTCTTGAGCGCCACGATCTCCGGAAAGTCGATCACCGCGACCGTGACGTCGCCGCGGGTGAGCATGGTCGACAGCGTGCCGCTCCAGTCGGCCTGCGTGAAGGGCAGCAGCTTCTTGATCTCGACGAAGGCCCGGTCGATGGCGTCCTGCGAGCCGCCGTAGATCTTGGCGGTCATCAGCAGGAACAGCATCGCGGCCGTGTTGCCGATCTGGTAGAGGCCGATCTTTCCCTTGAACTCCGGGTTGGTCCAGAGGTCGGTCCACGACTTGGGCGGCGTTTTCACCAGGTCCTTGCGGTAGCCGATGCCGATGGTCGACACGATGCCGCGCACGCCGTTGTCGCCCGGGTTGCGCAGGTTCGGAAAGACGTTGGCGAGGTTCGGCACCTTGGACAGCGGGATCGGCTCGAAGTAGCCTTCGTCGCGCACCACGCTGGCGATGTTCTCGTTGACCATCAGCACGCTGTAGGGCGGCTTCTCGATGCCGGCCGCGCGAAGGTTGGCGATGAAGTTCTTGCCCAGGCCGACGTCGAGCGTGGGCTGCACGCCGCCGGCCTTCTCGAACATCGGCAGCAGGTCGCTGCGCCAGAACTTCTCCCAGCGGCCGCCGTAGGTGTTGACGACCAGCGGCGAGGCGGCAAAGGCGGACAGGCCCGGCAGGCCGAGCGCGGTGGCGGCGGCCAGGCTGCGAAGAAGCGTTTCGCGACGATTGAGCGGTGCGTTCATTGGGGCTTTCGGCAAGAGTGGGATGAATCAGGCTTCGACGGTGCCGGGGGCGGGTGCGCGGCGGTAGTCGTAGTTGCGGTTGAGCCGGTCGAGCAGGTAGTCGCCGTAGTGCACCGGCTCGTACAGCGGCGGATGGGCGTCGTCGGTGCAGGTCGGCAGGCACTCGATCAGCGCGTCCATGCCGGGGTCGAGGAAGTAGGGCAGCGAGTAGCGGTCGCCGCCCGAGCGGTTGATGACGCGATGCGGCGTCGACACGAAGCGCTGGTTGGTCCAGCGCGCGAGCATGTCGCCGACGTTGAGCACGTAGGTGTTCGGGATCGGTGGGGCCTCGATCCAGTCGCCGCCGCGCGGGCGCACCTGCAGGCCGCCGGCATTGTCCTGGGCCAGCAGCGTGATGACGCCGTAGTCGGTGTGCGGCGCCGAGCCCATCTGCTCGTCCTGCACCGGCGGCTGCGGCGGGTAGTGCAGCAGCCGCAGGAAGGTGGTCGGCTTGTCGAAGTAGTGGTCGAGCGCGTGCGCGGGCATGCCGAGGCTCATCGCGATGAGCTGCACGATGTAGCGGCCCAGCGCGTCGACCTCGGCGATGTAGTTCTCCACTCTCGGCCTGAAGTCCGGGATCCAGTCCGGCCACTGGTTGGGGCCCTGCAGCGGCAGGCCGGCGAGCAGGCCAGGATCGTCGGGCGGCAGTTCGTGCATCAGCATCAGCGACTCGCTCACGTTGGGCCGCGTGACCTTGGCCACCGACGAGGTCACGATGGTCGAGGTCGCCATGCCCATGTAGCCGCGATGGAAGCCGTTGATCGCGATCGACTGCTTGCGCGCCAGCGGCGAGGCGTGGAACTCGCGCGAGGCGTCGAAGGCCGCGTCGCGCGAGGCCGGCCTCACGTTGTGGCCCGCGATGTAGGCGAAGCCGATGCTGCTCAGGGCGTCGTATAGGTTGGCGGCGGCATCGCGCGCGGCGGGCGCCCGCGGATCGATGTTGCCGCCGAGGTCGATGAGGGGGATGGAAGTCATGGCAAGGTCCGCAAGGGCGAGGGGCTAGAAGGAAAGGCTCTGCTGCCACTGCGCCAGCAGGTCGCGCGAATCGACCACCAGCCCGAGGTGCAGCGACACCATGCTGAGCGCCGCGGCCTCGAGGTGGTCGTCGGTGCCGCGCACCAGGTCGCGCAGYACGATCACGCGGTAGTTGTGGTTGTTGGCGTCGAAGGCGGTGTTCAACACGCAGCAGTCGGTGAAGCCGCCGTTCAGCACGACGGTCTTGATGCCCTGGTTGCGCAGCAGGAAGTCGAGGTCGGTCGGGTAGAAGGCCGACAGCCGGCGCTTGTTCTCGACCCGCATGTCGCCGGGCTCGACGCGGGTCACCCATTCGGTCCAGCGACTGCCTTCGAGTGCGTGGGCGTCGGCATTCGGGATCTCGCCGACGTGAAGCGCAAAGGTGCGCCGCCATGCGGCCGGAATGCCGCCGAGGTCGTCGCTGCCGTCGGCCCGCAGCACCGACTTGACGTGCACGATGCGCACGCCCAGCGCACGGGCGCGGTCGTGGAAGGCGTCGATCGGCGCCACCACGTCGCGCGCACGCGGCGCCGGGCACGGGCAGTCCGGCCCTTCGTCGAGGTGGCCGCGGTGCATGTCGATCGAGACCACGGCGGTGCTGGCCGGGTCGAGGTAATCGTCGAAGGCGTCGCCCAGCTCGCGCGGCTTCTCGTAGACATAGGCTCTCATCGCCGCTCCTCGCGCACGTAGGGCACGCCGAGCGCGCCGGGCTCGCCTTCGCCGCCGCGCCGTGCCAGCGCGACCCATACCATCACGCCGAGCGTCACGGCGTAGGGTGTCATCTGCACGAAGTACTGCGGCAGTTGCACGCCGGCCGCGGCCATCTGCGGGATCAGGGCCTCGATGCAGCCGAAGAGCACCGCGCCGGCCAGCGCCTTCCATGGCGACCAGCGCGCGAAGATCACGAGGCCGACCGCGATCCAGCCGCGACCGCCGGTCATGCCCGCGATCCACAGCTTGGTGCTGACCACCGAGATGTAGGCGCCGGCCAGGCCGACCAGCGCGGAACCCGCCAGCACGGCCGCGAAGCGATAGGCCGACACCGGGATGCCGGCGGCGTCGGCGGCCTGCGGGTTCTCGCCGACCGCGCGCAATCGCAGGCCGGTGCTGGTGCGCATCAGGAACCAGGTGACCGCGACGAAGATCGGCAGCGTGAGCCACACCAGCGCGTTCTGCTGGAACAGGCGGCCCGCCACCGGCAGCGCCGACAGCGGCCACAGTGCGACGGAGCCGATGCCCGCCGTCGCCTTGTTGGTCCAGTCGGCGAGGGTGCCGACCAGCGCGGTGAGGCCCTGGCAGAAGAACACCAGCGCGAGCCCCGCGATCACCTGGTTGACGCGCAGCCAGATCACCATCGCCGCGAACAGCAGCGACACCACGGCGGCCGCCAGCATCGCGATCAGCAGCGACACGGCGGCCTCGCCGAAGACCAGTTGCGCGCCGATGCCAGCCAGCGCGCCGACCAGCATCAGGCCTTCGGCGCCGAGCGACAGCACGCCGGCACGTTCGCAGACGATCAGGCCGAGTGCGGCGAGTGCATAGGGCACCGCGAAGTCGGGTGTGTTGGCCAGCCAGTTGAGGGCGATCGAGAGCGCATCCATCACGCGGCCTTGCCGACCACCGCGCGCAGGCGGTGGCGAATGAAGAAGTCGGACGAGGCGACGCAGATCACGACGATCGCCTGGATCAGCTGCACCATCGAGAACGGGATCTGATAGAAGACCTGCAGGTTGCGCCCGGCGACGAACAGCGCCGCGACCAGCAGCGCCACCACCGTCGCCGCCAGCGGGTTGTTGCGCGCCAGGAACGCGATCAGGATGCCGGAGAATCCGTAGCCGTTGTAGAAGGCCTGGGTCAGCCGGCCCTCCTGCCCCGCCACCACCACGAAGCCCGCGATGCCCGACAACGCGCCCGACAGCAACACCGCCGCGAGGATCATCTTGCGCACCGGCACGCCGACCGCATGGGCCATGCGCGGATTGGCGTCGACGAAGCGCAGGTACAGCCCGGCGCGGCTGATGCCGACGAAGCACCACGCGAGCAGCGCCACGGCCAGCGCCAGCCCGATGGCCGCGGTGCTGACGTTGCCGAACCATTCGGGCAGTCGCTCGAAGGCGCGGAACTGCGGCGAGTAGGGGAACGAATCCTTCGGGTCCTTCCATGCGCCGTACACCAGGTGCAGCAGGAAGTTGCCCGCGATGTAGTTGAGCATCAGCGACGAGATGATCTCGTTGACGCCGAGCCGCAGCTTGAGCAGCGCGGGCGCCAGCGCCCACAGCATGCCGAGCGCGATCGCGACCCCCAGCATCAGCGGCAGCCGCGCCGCGGGCGGGCCGATGTCGTAGAAGGAGATCGCGGTGGCGCCGATCGCGCCCCAGATCATCTGGCCCTCGAGCCCGAGGTTCCAGAAGCGGGCCCGGAAAGCCATCGAAGCCGCGATGCCGACCAGGATCATCGGCGCGGCCTGGAACAGCACCGCCTGCAGGCTCTGCAGGTCGAACAGCGTCTGCGTCACGAACTCGTCGAGCAGCTCGCTCGCGGGCACGCCGGCACCGACCAGGATCGCGGCCGAGAGGGCCATGCCGACCAGCAGCGAGGCGGCGAGGATCAGCGCCTGCCGCGGCCAGCCCATCTGCTGGCGAATTTCGAGCGCGAAACGCCGGCTGGACCCGGGGCGGCGCACGGCGCCATGTCCCGGTGCGGCGGGGGCGTGGAGGGTCATCGGTTCAGCCATGGTCGACCATCGCCTGGCCGACCTGCTGGCGGTCGGCGGGTTGGGTGAATTCCGCGACGATGCGTCCGCGCGTCATGACGCCGACGCGGTCCGCGAGCGCGAGCACTTCGTCGAGGTCCTCGCTGATCAGCAGCACGGCCGCACCGGCGTCGCGTGCGGCGAGCAGCCGCGCATGCACCTCGGCGCCGGCGCGAACGTCGAGCCCGCGGCTCGGGCTGTGCGCCAGCACGACGCGCGGCGCACGGCCGAACTCGCGCGCCAGCACCAGCTTTTGCGCGTTGCCGCCCGACAGCAGGGCGGCCTTCTGGCCGAGGTTGCGCACGCCCTGCACGTCGAACTGCGCGACCGCGGCTTTCGCATCGGCCGCGAGCCGCTTCGTGTCGAGCCGGAACACCGAGCCGTAGCGGCCATCGTGCACCTGTCCGATGCCGAAGTTCTCGGCAACCGACAGCCCGCCCGCGAGCGCGGCGCCATAGCGGTCGGCCGGAATGGCCGCGAACCGCAGGGCGCGCCGCTGTGAGGTCGTGGCTTGCTTGAGGTCGCCGAAGTCCTGCAGCGTGATGTCGCCCTCGATGGCGTCGTCGAGCCCCATCAGCGCGGCCGCGAGCTCGCTCTGGCCGTTGCCGCCGACGCCGGCCAGCCCGTAGATCTCGCCGGCGTTGAGCGTCAGGTCGACGCCGTCGAGCGCGGGCCGTCCGCCATGTGCCGTCGAGCGCAGTCCGCGCACGCTGAGCCGGGCCGCGCCGGACGTGGCGCGCGCGTGCTGCGGCGGCGCGAGCGACTCGCCGACCGTGAGCTGCACCAGCTCGCGGACGGCAATGGCCTTCGGGTCGACCGTCCTCACGGTGCGGCCACCGCGCATCACGGTCACGCGGTCGGCGTAGGTCTTGACATCGGCCATTTTGTGGGTGACGAGGATCACGGCCGCGCCGCTGCGCGACAGCGCGTGCACGGTCGACAGCAGGCGCTCGGCCTCCTGGTCGGTCAGCACGGCCGTGGGCTCGTCGAGGATCAAGATGCGCGCGCCGGCCAGCAGCACCTTGAGGATCTCGACGCGCTGCTGCTCGGCGATCGACAGCCGCTCGGTGCGCTGCCGCGGATCGATCGAGAAGCCCAGCGCGTCGGCCTTGGCCTCGATCTGCGCCTCGAGCGCCGCCAGCCGCTTGCGGTGGCTGCCCTCGCCCGACGCCAATGGATGGCCGAGCAGGATGTTCTCGGCCACGGTGAAAGGCTTCACCAGCTTGAAGTGCTGGTGCACCATGCCGATGCGGTGCAGCGCCGCATCGCGCGGGCCGCCGAGCTGCACCGGGTTGTCGTCGACCCGCATCTGGCCGGACTCGGGCGCATAGAGGCCGGCCGCGATGTTCATCAGCGAGGACTTGCCGGCGCCGTTCTCGCCGAGCAGGGCGTGCACCTCGCCCCAGCGGGCGCTGAAGTCGGCGTCGATCAGGGCCCTGAAGCCGTCGAAGGACTTGCCGATGCCGATGAGCTGGAGCGCGGTCTGCACGAGATCCCTGTCAGTTCGAGGTCACTTCCGCGTTACTTCTGCGTGACGACGCCCTTGACGAACCAGTCCATCTTCCAGAGCTCCGCATCCGACAGCACGGCCCCCTTGGCGACGCGCTCCTTGCCGTCGCGGTCGGCCAGCGGGCCGGCGTAGACCTGCTTGCCCTTCAGGATGGCATCGCGCTCGGCGGCGATGGCGGCGGCCTTGTCCTTGGGCACCGCGGTGCCGAAGCCGGCGATGTCGGTGCCGCCGTCCTTCATCTCGATGAAGGCGCCGTATTGCGACGGCTTCCAGTTGCCGGCCATGACCTTCTTCAGCTCGGGCGTGAGGAACTTGTCCCACACCCAGACCGATGAGCACTGGGTCGCCTTGGGCGCGAACTGGCGCAGGTCGCGATGGTGGCCGGTGCCGTACACGCCGCGTTCCTGCGCCACGATCTGCGGCGTCGGGCTGTCGACGTGCTGGCCGATCACGTCGGCGCCCTGGTCGATCAGCGCCGCCGCGGCCGCGCGCTCCTTGACCGGATCGTTCCACGCGCCGGTGTAGATCACGTTGACGGTGGCGTTGGGGTTCATCTTCTGCGCACCGAGCGCGAAGGCATTGATGGTCCAGTTGACGACGCCGAAGGGGTTGGCCGCGACGAAGCCGAGCTTGCCGGTCTTCGAGGCCGCGCCAGCGGCCATGCCGCACAGGTACTGGCTCTCGTAGGTGCGGCCGTAGAAGGATTCGAGGTTGCTGCCGTTGGTGGTGCCCGAGCCGTTGAGGAAAGCGACGTCGGGGTACTTGGCCGCGAGCTCCTTGAAGCTGTCCGAATAGCCGAAGGCGGTGCCGATGATGATGTTGGCGCCGCGCTGGATGAACTTCTCGGCGGCCGGCTTGATGGCCGACGCGTCTTCGGGCACGTTCTCGACGAACTGGATCTTCTCGCCGGTTTCCTTCTCGACCTTGATGCGCGCCTCGTCGAAGGCCTGCGTCCAGCCGCCGTCGTTCTTCGGGCCGAAGTACAGCATCGCGATCTTGGGCTTGCCCTTGAGGGTGAAGCCGTCGGCGGCCACGGCCGGGCCGGCCAGGGCCATGCCCGCCAGCAGCAGCGCCACGGCGCAGGGAATCGATTTACGCAACATCGCTCTGACCTTTCATCATGAAATTGATCCGGAACACGTTGCCCTCGGGGTCGAGCAACACCGACTGGTACCAGTCGTAATAGGTGACGTAGGGCGCCTTGATCAGCGTGGCGCCGGCCTCGACGGCGATCGGCACCATGCGGTCGACGTCGGCCTGCGCGTCGACGTCGATGTTCAGCAGGAACTTGACGCCGCGCGTGTCCGAGAACTCGGACAGCTGCAGCAGGCCGTAGGCGTCGTGCGCGTTGAAGCCCAGGCTCGAGCGGCCGGTGTCCAGGCCGCGGAAGATCGGCGAGCGGATCGCCTCGATTTCGGCGAAGCCGAACACGCGCTGGTAGAAGCCGCTGAGCGCGACCACGTCCTTCGCGAAGACGTTGACGTAGGAGAGATGGGGCATGTCAGTGCCCGCCCGGCCGCCCGAAGGGCACTGAGCACCCCCTCGGGGGGCAGCGATACGCGAAGCGATGAGCGTGGGGGCGTTTCATGTCAGGCGATAGGGGCCTTGGTGCCGCCGAAGGTGGTTTGCTTGACGAACTTCGACTTCAGGTGGTCGCCCGAGCTGACCGGTGCGTACTTCGGCTGTTCGCCGGGCGCCAGGCAGCTCGGCAGGCACTCGACCATGGCGTCGTAGTTGGGCTGGTGGAAGAACACCAGCGATTGGCGGCGGTTGGTGTTGGCGATGTCCGGCGGCGGGTTCACGACGCGGTGCAGCGTCGACACCCACTGGTCGTTGGTCCACTGCATCATCAGGTCGGCGATGTTGACCACCAGGGCGCCTTCGACGAGCGGCACGTCGACCCACTGGCCCGCCTTGTTGAACACCTGCAGGCCCTTGTCGTCGGGCAGCACCACGGTCAGGCTGCCGTAGTCGCTGTGGGCGCCGGCGCGCAGCTGGCCGGGCAGCGCCGCCTCGGTCTGGGGCGGATAGCTCAGCACGCGGAACATGCTGATGTGCTTGTCGATCTTGTCGTCGAAGAAGCTCTCGGGCAGCTTCAGGGCCAGCGCGAAGATGCGCATCAGCGAACGCGACAGCTCGCTCATCGCCTCGAAGTACGCGTCGTACGCGGCCTGGAAGCCCGGCAGCGGCGGATAGGCGTTGGGCTCGAAGTGCGGGCCGGCCGCCTCGCCGCGGTGGTACGCGTCGTTCGGCACCTTGGCCGGGCCGATCGAGAACGATTCCTTCAGGTCGCCGGGTGCCGCTTCTTCGAGGCTGTACGACAGGCCTTCCTCGCCGACCGCGCTGTAGCCGCGCACCGCATCGTCGCGCGGCCGGTCGACCTTGCGCTTCTCGGCCAGCGGCAGCGCGAAGAACTCGCGCGACACGGCCGACACGCGCGCGATCAATTCCTGCGAGATCCCGTGATTCGTGATGACGAGGAAGCCGATGCCGCGGCAGGCCTCCTCGACCTTGCGCGCGACTTCGGCCTTGCCTTCGGGCGTGGCCGCGAAGTAGGGCGCCAGGTCGATGATCGGAACGGACAAGAGTGTCATGCGTCAATCCTTGAACAACGCAGGGTGGGCGCGTTGCGCAGCACGACATGCAACGTCCATGCCAGTTGGACCAAATGGACAAATACGGTAGGCTGCGACGGCGCGGCGCCCGATTGCGCGTGCATGTGCCTCGCGTTGGTGCGCCGCATGGTCCAGCCCGGGGCGATGCGCGGGTACGGCTCGTGCAAGCGAACTGCGCACGACATCCGACAACACACGAGGAAAGCAGCAGCACATGCCAAAGACACCGGGCGGGCGAACGGCCACGACGCGCAAGGGAACGGCGGTGGCGAAGCCGGGCAAGGCCAAGGCGTCGCAACGCGTCATCGCGAAACGGACGCCGGTGCCGCGCAGTCCGGCCGCCGTGAGCCGGCGCCTGCGCCAGATCGAGGACAAGCGCAGCGTGATCCTCGCCGCCGCCCTGGGGCTGTTCTCGCGCTTCGGCCTGCATGGCACCAGCGTCGACCAGGTCGCGGCGCGCGCCGACGTGTCGAAGAGCAACCTGCTCTATTACTTCGCCAACAAGGAAGAGCTGTATGTGTCGGTGCTGCGCGATCTGCTCGCCGTATGGCTCGAGCCGCTGCGCGGCTTCCATGCCGACCAGGACCCGCGCGAAGCCATCGCAGACTACATCCGGCGCAAGCTCGTGATCTCGCGCGACCAGCCCGATGCGTCGCGCCTGTTCTGCCTGGAGATGATCCAGGGCGCACCACTCCTGCGCGACGAACTCGGGCGCGAACTGCGCGACCTGGTCGACCGCAAGTCGGAGGTCATCCGTGACTGGGTGGCCGCCGGCAAGCTGGCGCCCGTCGACCCGCACCACCTGATCTTCGCGCTCTGGGCCACCACCCAGCACTACGCCGATTTCGGTGTCCAGGTGCAGGCCATCACCGGCCGCACGCTCGACGATCCGGCCTTCTTCGAGCAGGCGGTGGCGAACGTCCAGCGCATCGTCCTCGAAGGCGTCTCGGCGCCGTCGTAGCGCCCCGGCCTGAGGGCATCAGTGCGGCTGGGCCACGATGTCGTGGTAGCGCCGGTCGAAGTAGATCAGGCCGTGCGCGGTGTCGCCCAGCGCGATCGCCACGGCCTCGCAGAACAGCACGTCGTGGGTGCCGACGCTGGTGCTGCGCACGACCCGGCAGTCGAAGGACGCGGCCGCGCCTTCGAGCACGGGCGAACCCGTGGCGCCGGTGCGCCAGCGGCCCGCGGCAAAGCGATCGTCCATCGGCGTCTTGCCGCCGAAGACGCCGGACAGCGTCTGCTGGCCGGCCGCGAGCACGTTCACGCACAGCACGGCGTTGGCCTGGAACGCGGGGTACACCGACGCCGTGCGCTTGAGGCAGATCAGCAGCGTGGGCGGCTCGTCCGTCACGCTGCACACCGCGGAGGCGGTGAAGCCGGCGCGCCCGGCCGGGCCGTCGGTGGTGATGATGTTGACCGCCGCGCCCAGGCGCGACATCGCGTTGCGGTAGTCGGTCTTTTCGAGCACCCGGTCCGGGCTGTCGGGGGCGGCGGCGTTGGATACAGCGGCAGGCACGCGGGCGGTCAACATGGTCGGTACTCCGTGGACAGGTTCGGCCGTGCTCAGGCCAGCGTGCAGGCGTCTTTGAAATCGAGGCGCGGCAGGCGGCCGAACACCTTCGAGGCATCGCCGTGGCCGAGGTTGATGAGGAAGTTGGCGGTCCATGTGCTGCCGGCGAAGAACGCGGCATCCACCTTGGCCTTGTCGAAGCCCGACATCGGGCCCGCGTCGAGCCCGAGCGAGCGGGCGGCAAGCAGCAGGTAGGCCGCTTGCAGCGTGCCGTTGCGGAACGCCGTCTCGTGGGCGAGCTCGGGGCTGCCCGTGAACCAGCTCTTCGCGTCGCCGTGCGGGAACAGCTTCGGCAGTTCCTCGTAGAAGGCCTTGTCCCAGGCGGCGATCACGGTCACGGGTGCGGTCAGGGTCTTCTCGAGATTGCCTTTCGACAAGGCCGGGGCCAGGCGCTGCTTGCCCTCCGGCGTGCGCACGAAGACGAAGCGGCCGGGCGAGCAGTTGGCCGAGGTCGGGCCCATGCGGGCGAGCTCGTACAGCTGCCGCAGCACGGCGTCGGAAACGGGCTCCGCGCGCCAGCCGTTGTGCGAACGGGCTTCGGAGAAGAGGGTCGCCAGCGCGGTGTCATCCAGGTTGGGGGTCATGGTGTGCTTTCGGGTGCCGTCACGCGGGAGAGGAACGCGAGCAAGCTGCGGTTGAAGGTTTCGGGGTCGGTCACGCTGTGCGCATGGCCGCCGTGCGGCACGCGGTCCAGCGTGGCGTTCGGCAGGCCGTGCGCAAGGCGTTGCGAGCAGGTCCAGGGCACCAGCACGTCGTCGGTGGCGGCCGCGACCAGCGTCGGCGCGGCGATGTCCGCCAGGCGTGCATCGACGTCGAAGGCGCGCAGCGCCGCGATGCGCGCGCGCATGTTGGCCTCGCCGGGGAAGTGCGCATGCGCATGCTCGACCTCGTCGGCGACGCGCTGCGCATGCTCGGCGCACCAGGCGGCCGGGTACAGGAAGATCGGCTGCGCCTCGACATAGGCGCGCGCGCCGCAGGCGCCGAGCAAGGCCAGGCGGGCGTCGAAGCAGCGCGCCGAATGCGAATCGGGCCGGGACCACGCGTTGACCAGCACCAGGCTGGCGACCCGCGAGGGCGCGTCAAGCGCCAGCTGCAGGCCCGCCAGGCCGCCCAGCGCATGGCCCACCAGGTGGCAGCGCGGCGTCGACGTCGCGTCCATGATCTCGATCAGGTCGCGCGCCATGTCGGCGATCGCATAGCCCTCGGCGAGCGCGGCGGGGCTGCGTCCCGTGCCGCGCTGGTCGTAGGCGATCACGCGGTGGCCGGCGGCGAGCAGCGCGCCGAGCTGCGGCTGCCAGAAGCCGGCCGAGCCGCCGAGGCCCGACGACAGCAGCACCGCGTCGCCCCCGGCCGGTCCGTGCACCTCGAAATGCAGCGGCATGCTCAGGCCTTCTTGCCAACGTGCGCGATCGAGGCGATCTCGACCAGCGCATCGGGCTTCACGAGGCCGCACTGGATGCAGTAGCGCGCCGGCTTCACGCCCGGGAAGTACTCGGCGTAGACCGCGTTGACCTTGGCGTAGTCGGCCCAGTCCTTGATCATGATCATGTTGAAGGTGACGTCGTCCATGGTGCCGCCGGCGGTGGTGATGACGCTCTTGATGGTCTCGAGCACATGCCGGGTCTGCGCCGTGGCGTCGCCGACGTGCACCACGTTGTTGTCCTTGTCGAAGGGCAGGGTGCCCGAGACGTAGACGACGCCGTCGGCCATGGTGCCGGGCACGAAGGGCGCGATCGGGGTGGTGGTTCCGGGCGGGATGATGGCTTGCTTGGGCATGGTTTTTCCTTCTTGGATTGGAATCAGGCAGTGGCGGCTTCGGCCGCGGCGGGTTGGACGGCGGCGCGCGGCGCGAAGGTGCGGCAGAAGTCGTCGACCGTCGAGACCCAGCCGAAGAAGGTCTCGACGTTGTAGACCGCCGCCTTCTGGATCGCTTCGCCGCCGAGCTCGTGCGTGGCGTCCTCGAGCATCACGGCGAAGTACTCGAGGTGGAAGGCGTCGCGCAGCGTCGACTCCACGCAGACGTTGGTCGCGATGCCGGTGAACACCAGGTTGCGGATGCCGTGCGCGCGCAGCGTGCTGTCGAGCGTGCTGTTGAAGAAGCCGCTGTAGCGCGTCTTGGGGATCACGATGTCGCCCGGCTGCGGCTTCATCGCGTCGATCAGTTCGTAGTCCCATCCGCCCTTGGCGAGGAACTTGCCTTGCAGCTCGGGCTTCTTGCGCATGGTCTTGAGCGCGTTCGACTTGTACCAGTTGGGCGAGCCCGGGCCGCCGGCTTCGACGTACGCCGCGTCCCAGCCGTTCTGCAGGAACACGACCCGCATGCCGGCCGCGCGCGCAGCGGCGATGCTGCGCGCGATGTTGTCGATCACGCCCTGCGCGCCCGAGATGTCGAAGCCGGCCGTGTCGACGTAGCCGCCGATCGACGCATAGGCGTTCTGCATGTCGACCACGATCAGGGCCGAGTTGGCGGTGTGCAGCGCCAGCGGTTCGGGGCGCGCGGGCAGTACCAGCGGCGCGGGCGCGCCCGGCGCGTTGGGCACGCCGACCGGCGTGGTGGAGCTGAGGGTGGTATTGCGGGGGGTGCTGGTGGGCGTGGTCATGGCGACTCCGTTTCGGTTCAGGCCGCAAGGGCTTGCGGCGCTGCCTGCGTCGGCACCGGGGTGTCGGCGCCCACGCGGCTCTTCATCAGCGGCTGGATGCGCTCGCCGAAGGCTTCGATGCCTTGGACGAAATCGTCGAAGGTCAGCAGCACGCCCTCGGTGCCCGGCACCTCGGCCATTTCGTCGAGCATGCGCGCGACGCTGGCATACGAGCCGACCAGCGTGCCCATGTTGATGTTGACGGCGGAGGTCGGGTCGGCCATCTGTCGTACGTTGGTGTCGGCGCCGGATTGGGTGTCGGCGGCGCCCTGTGCGCCGAGCCACGCGATCGCCTCGTGGTCGGCGCCGGCCTTGTAGTGCTCCCACTTGGCACGCGCGGCCTCGTCGGTCTCGTCGGCGATGACCATCATCAGCACGTAGGTGGTGACGTGGCGGCCGGTCTTCTTGGTGGCGTCGATCAGCTTCTCGGCGGCGGGCGCAAAAGCCTTGGGCGTGTTCACCCCCTTGCCGAAGCAGAAGTTGTAGTCGGCGTATTTGGCGGAGAACGCCATTCCGGAATCGCTCTGGCCGGCGCAGATCACCTTCATGTCGACCTGCGGCCGCGGGCTCAGTCGGCAGTCGTCCATCTTGAAGTGCTCGCCCTTGAAGTCGGACTGGCCCTTGCCCCACAGGTCGCGCAGCACCTGGATGTATTCGGACAGGTAGGCGTAGCGGGTGCCGAAGAACTGGTCGCCCGGCCACATGCCCATCTGCGAGTACTCGGGGCGCTGCCAGCCGGTCACCAGGTTGAGGCCGAAGCGGCCGTTCGAGATCGAGTCGATGGTCGAGGCCATGCGCGCGACGATCGCCGGCGGCATCACCAGCGATGCGGCGGTGGCGAACAGCTTGATCTTCGTGGTCACGGCGGCCAGGCCGGCCATCAGGGTGAAGGATTCGAGGTTGTGGTCCCAGAACTCGGTCTTGCCGCCGAAGCCGCGCAGCTTGATCATCGACAGCACGAAGTCCATGCCGTAGTGCTCCGCGCGCTGCGTGATCCGCTTGTTGAGTTCGAAGCTCGGCTTGTACTGCGGAGCGTTCTCCGACAGCAGCCAGCCGTTGTTGCCGATGGGGATGAAGATGCCGACGTTCATGGGGGACTCCTGGGACTTGAATGGAATGTCTGCGCTGGGGATTGCACAGACCGTGCCAAGGCAAATCCTTTGGAAATCAACGGCTTGCATCGATTTCCATGCATCGTTTTGACCAAATGGTCCAAAACGGAGCATTCGGATGGTCCGGCGGCGTTCGGCTTTGGTGCGCCGCTCCACCTCTACGCCTTTGGTCCCATACCGCGATTCCGCTGCGCCAGCCTAGAGTCGAAGATGCGCAGGGCGGGCAGGCCTGCTACCGTGCTGTCCTCTCACTGTCGATCGACGGAGGATCTCAATGCCACAACCCGACCCCAGGCGCTGGGCGTTTCCCGCCATCGCCCTCCTGGTCCTGGCCATCGCGGCGCTGCTGGCCTTCATCGCCCACCAGCAGGGCCTGTTCAGCCGCCAGGACCGGCTCTACGTCGAGGTGCCCGACGCGGCCGGCATGGCCGAGGGCATGCCGGTGACGACCCATGGCGTGGTGATCGGCAGGATCCGTGGCATCGGGCTGGCCGTGGCGCAGTCCGGCGACCGCGGCGCCCGGGTCGAGCTGGGCATCGGGCGCGAGCACATGGCGCAAATTCCGAAGGGAACCCGAGCCCGGCTGGTCCAGGACAGCGCGACCGGCAAGCCGGCGATCGACCTGGTGCCCCCGCGCGGCGGCGCCCAGGCGGTCGAATCCGGTGACGTGCTGGCATTCGAACGCGGCAGGGAAGGCGGCCAGATGGTGCAGGCGCTGCAGGCGGCGCTGCTGCCGGCGATCGCCGATGCGCGCAAGCTGGCCGAGAGCCTGACCGACCCGGACGGCAGCTTCCAGCAGACGCTGAAGGCCGGCCAGGAGGTGGTGGGCAAGATGCCCGCGCTCGCCGAGAAGACCGTCGAGGTGCTCCAGCAGACGCAGCAGGCCGTGAAGACCATCGAGAGCGGTGCGGCGGCAACGATTCACAAGGCCGGTCAGACCCTCGAGGTCGTGGCGCAAGCCGCGCCTGCGGTGATCGACAAGGTGCAGCAGGCCGCGGCCACTTCGCAGCAGGCCAGCGCCGAGCTGCAGGCCATGGCGGCGCAGGCTGGCGAAAAGCTGCCCGGCGTGCTCGACCAGGTCCAGGCCGCGGCGACGCAGACCAACCAGATGGTGAGCAATGCCCGCCAGACCTGGCCGATCAGCTGGCTGACCGGCACGTCGACCACGCCGCAGTCGCTGCCGATCGACAGCATCGGCGGGCTGCCGCTGCCGGGGGAGACCCCATGAGGCGCGCACTGAGACTGATCGCCTGCGCCGTCTGTGTCGCCGCGATGGGCCTGTTGGCGGCCTGCTCGTCGCCACCGGTGCGCTCGCCTGCGGACATCCGGGCCCAGGGCTACAACACGCAGGGCATGGACCGCTACAAGGCCGGCGACCTGCCGCGCGCGCTGGCGTTCTTCGAGCAGGCGCTGGCGGTCGAGCAATCGATCGAGGACGACGATGCCATCGCAGCCACGCGGCTCAACCTGTCGATGGTCTATCTGGGCATGGGCCGCCGGGACGAGGCGCTGAAGCAGCTGGACCTCGTGCAGGACGAGCCCCGCCTGGCGTTCAGCAAGGACCGGCGCGCCGAAGCCGCGTTGCGTCGCGCGATGGCCCTGCAGCCGACCGATGTCGCCAGCGCCGGCCAGTCGCTCGATCGGGCCGCCGCACTCTGCGGCAGCAGCTGCAGCGTCCGCGGCAAGATCCTCAACCTGAAGGCCTACCTGGCGCTGAATGCCGGGCGCCCCGAGGAAGGACTGCGACTCGCGCAGCAGGCCCACGGCGCGCTGGCCAAGGACGACGCTCTCGAGAAGGCCAACGCGCTGCGCCTGCAAGGCAGTGCCTACATCGCGATGCGGACGCCTGCGGCGGCGGCGGCGCCGCTTGCCGAAGCCTTGAAGATGGACAAGGCGGCCGGAGCGAGCGAGAAGATCTACCAGGACCTGCTGTTGCTGGGCCAGGCTTCGGCCGACAAGCCGGAGGTTGCCAAGGACTATTGGACAAGGGCCCGCGACGTGGCGCTGGCGGCCAGGAATCAGGCGGGCGTCGAACGCACCGCGAAGCTGCTGGGGGCGCCTGCGCCCTAACCCAGCACGTCGTTCACCTGCTCGTTGAACTCCGCCTGGCTGAGCGCCGCGCCGATCTCCCGCGGCAGCGCGTCGCGCATCGAGAACACGCCGAGAATCCTCGTGCCCGACACCAGCGGCAGGTGCCGGAAGCCGCGCTCGAGCATCAGCACGACGGCATCGGACACCAGCGTATCCGGCGCCACGCAGATCGGGTTGGGTGTCATGACCTCGCGCGCCGCGGTGCGATCGGGATCGAGCCCCCGGGCCAGCACGCGCGTCATCAGGTCGCGCTCGGTCAGGATGCCGAGCAGGGTGTCCGGCGGCTCCATGACGAGCACGCTGCCGCAGTTGGCGCGCGTCATCACGCAGGCGGCATCGCGCGCGCTGGCCTGGGGGCCCAGGCTGGTCACGTGCTTGCGCGAGATCGACTGGAAAACAGTGCGTTCGGCCATGGTCCGCCCTCCGAAGGAAGCGCTATGGTGCCGCTGGGAGCGGTTCAGCGCAAGGCGTCGTTGAGTCGGTCGAGCGCCTTCGCGCCGGGGCAGAGCTGGGCCGGGCCCAGCGTGTTGAGCGGCCGGTCGCTGGTGTTCAGCGCCGTGTGCAGGTCGGTGGCCAGCGGATCGACGTAGAGCAGCCCCGTCACGACCTCTCCCATCTCCTGGTGCCGCTGCATGTGGGCCATGGCGGCGTAGCGGTCGCCGGGGTCGTAGCCGGCGTGCAGGCTGCGCAGCCGCAGCAGGGTGCCGTCGTGCTGGCGCACGTCCAGCACCTCGCCCGGCGCCATGTCGACCGTGATCTCGTCGCGCGCGCTGATGAAGTCGATGCGGCTCACGGCCTCGTTGTGTTCCCGCACGTAGTCGTAGCTCTTGGTGCTGCCCGGATGGTTGTTGAAGGCGACGCAGGGGCTGATGACGTCGATGAAGGCCGAGCCGCCGTGGCTGATCGCGCCTTTGATCAGTGGCACAAGTTGCGCCTTGTTACCCGAAAAGCCGCGTCCGACGTAGCTGGCGCCCAGTTGCAGCGCCATGGCGACCAGGTCGACCGGGCTGTCGGTGTTGACCACCCCCTTCTTGCTCTTCGAGCCCTGGTCGGCCGTGGCCGAGAACTGGCCCTTGGTCAGGCCGTAGACGCCGTTGTTCTCGACGATGTAGGCCATGCGCACGCCGCGCCGCATCGCGTGGGCGAACTGGCCAAGGCCGATGGAGGCCGAGTCGCCGTCGCCCGAGACACCCAGGTACAGCAGGTCGCGGTTGGCCAGGTTGGCGCCGGTCAGCACGCTGGGCATGCGCCCGTGCACGGTGTTGAAGCCGTGCGAGGCACCGAGGAAGTAGTCCGGCGTCTTGGAACTGCAGCCGATGCCCGAGAGCTTGGCCACGCGATGCGGCTCGATGTCGAGCTCCCAGCAGGCCTCGATGATGGCGGCCGAGATCGAATCGTGGCCGCAGCCGGCGCACAGCGTCGAGATCTTGCCTTCGTAGTCGCGCCGCGTGTAGCCGACCTTGTTGGTGGCCAGCGTCGGGTGGTGCAGCCGGGGCTTGGCGAGGTAGGTCATGCGGCTTCCTTGGGTTCGGTGGCGCGGGGCGCATGCGCCCGGACGTGCGCGCTGATCGCTTCGACGATGAAGCGCGCCGTGATCGGCGTGCCGTCGAAGTGCAGCACGCGGATCAAACGCGCGGGGTCGATGTCCAGCTCGTTGACCACCAGGCTGCGCATCTGCGCGTCGCGGTTCTGTTCGACCACGAACACTTGTCGGTGCTGCGCCAGGAACTGCGTCACGCTGTCCGGGAACGGGAAGGCCCGCAGCCGCAGCGCGTCGAGGTGGATGCCGCGCGCTTCCAGTTCCTCGAGCGCCTCGTGCATTGCGGGGCTGGTCGAGCCGAAGTAGATCACGCCCAGGCCGGTCTTCTCGGCGGCGGGGCGCGGCACCGGCTGCGGCACCAGCGTGGCGGCGGTCCGGAACTTCTTCAGCAGCCGCTCCATGTTGTAGATGTAGTCGGGCCCGCGCTCCGAGTACCGGGCGTAGGCGTCGCGCGTCGTGCCGCGGGTGAAGAAGCTGCCCTTGGTCGGGTGCGTGCCCGGCAGCGTGCGCCAGGGGATGCCGTCGCCGTCGACGTCCTTGTAGCGGCCGAAGTCGCGGCCGGCCTCCAGCTCCTCGGCGGTCATGACCTTGCCGCGGTCGTAGACCCGGCTGTCGTCCCAGTCGAAGGGCTCGCACAGGCGCTGGTTCATGCCGATGTCGAGGTCGGTCATCAGGAACACCGGCGTCTGCAGCCGGTCGGCCAGGTCGAGCGCCGCGGCGGCATGCTCGAAGCACTCGTGCGGGTCCTCGGGAAACAGCAGCACGTGCTTGGTGTCGCCGTGCGAGGCGTAGGCGCAGGACAGGATGTCGGCCTGCTGCGTGCGCGTGGGCATGCCGGTGGAGGGGCCGCCGCGCTGCACGTTGATCAGGGTGACCGGGATCTCGGCGAAGTAGGCCAGGCCGATGAACTCGCTCATCAGGGAGATGCCGGGCCCCGAGGTCGGCGTGAAGGCCCGCGCACCGTTCCAGCCGGCGCCGACCACCATGCCGATCGAGGCCAGCTCGTCTTCGGCCTGCACGATGGCGAAGCGGTTCTGGCCGGTCGCCGGGTCGACGCGGAACTTGGCGCAGTACTTCTGGAAGGCCTCGGCCACCGAGGACGAGGGCGTGATCGGATACCAGGCCGCGACCGTAGCGCCGCCGTACACGCAGCCCAGCGCGGCGGCGCTGTTGCCGTCGACGAAGATCCGGTCGCCCACGCGGTCGGCGCGCCGCACCTGGAGCCCGACGGGCTCGCGCAGGTTCTCGCGCGCGAAGTCGCAGCCCAGGTTCAGCGCCTGCACGTTGGAGGCCAGCAGCTTCTCCTTGCCCTTGTACTGCTCGCCGAACAGCTTCTCGACCACCTCGGGCTCGATGCCCAGCAGCACCGCCAGGGCGCCCACGTAGACGATGTTCTTGAACAGCTGGCGCTGGCGCGGGTCGTGATAGACCGCGTTGCAGATCTCGGTCAGCGGCATGCCGATGACGCGGATGTCGTCGCGGAACTTCGATGGCGGCAGCGGCCGCGTGCTGTCGTAGAACAGGTAGCCGCCGGGTTCGAGCTCGGCCACGTCGGCGTCCCAGGTCTGCGGGTTCATGGCCACCATCATGTCGGTGCCGCCGCGCCGGCCCAGGTGGCCCTTCTCGGTCACGCGCACCTCGTACCAGGTCGGCAGGCCCTGGATGTTGCTCGGGAAGATGTTGCGCGGGCTCGCCGGCACGCCCATGCGCAGGATCGCCTTGGCGAACAGCTCGTTGGCCGAGGCCGAGCCAGAGCCGTTCACGTTGGCGAACTTGATGACGAAGTCGTTGACCGCTTCGATCTGTCGAATTCTTCCCACGCTCATTGGCTAACCTCCGTGCTTCGCACTGCGGCGCGAGCTTGCTTGGGGCGGCCCGGCGCGGCGCTCATGCCGGCACCCCCTGCTTCGGCGCGATGCGCGCATCGCGGCAGCCCGGCCCGGCCGGCGTGATCTCGAGCAGGAACTTCTGCATGTCCCAGGCACCGGTCGGACAGCGTTCGGCGCACAGGCCGCAGTGCAGGCAGACGTCCTCGTCCTTGACCATCACGCGGCCGGTCTTGAGTCCGCCCGACACGTACAGGTCTTGCGCCAGGTTGAGCGCCGGCGCCTTGAGCCGGGAGCGCAGGTCGCTCTCCCCGCCGTTGGCGGTGAAGCTGATGCAGTCCATCGGGCAGATGTCGACGCAGGCATCGCATTCGATGCAGGCGGATTCGGTGAACACGGTCTGCACATCGCAGTTGAGGCAGCGCTCGGCCTCCTTGAAGGCGGTGGCGGCGTCGAAGCCCAGCTCGACCTCCACGCGGATGCTGGCCAGCGCCGCTTCGGCCTTGGCCCATGGCACCTTGTAGCGCAGGTCGTTGGAGGTGTCGTTGTCGTAGCTCCACTCGTGGATGCCCATCTTCTGCGACACCAGGTTGGTCATCGGAGGCGGGCGCCGCTCGACCGCCTCGCCGTGCAGCAGGCGGTCGATCGACACCGCGGCCTCGTGCCCGTGCGCCACGGCCGTGATGATGTTCTTGGGACCGAAGGCGGCATCGCCGCCGAAGAAGACCTGGGGCAGGGAGGACTGGAAGGTCATTTCGTCGACGCGGGGCATTCCTCCCTTGTCGAAGGCGATGCCGCAGTCGCGCTCGATCCAGGGGAAGGCGTTCTCCTGGCCCACCGCCACCAGCACCTCGTCGCATTCGAAGAAGACCTCGGGCTCGCCGGTCGGCACCAGCGTGCGGCGGCCCTGGGCGTCGTATTCGGCGCGGACGATCTCGAAGCGCATGCCCAGCAGCTTGCCGTTCTCGTGCACGAAGGCCTTGGGCACGTGAAAGTTGATGATCGGAATCCCCTCGTGCTGGGCGTCTTCCTTTTCCCAGGGCGAGGCCTTCATTTCCTCGAAACCGCTGCGCACGATCACCTTGACGTCGCTGCCGCCCAGGCGGCGGGCCGAGCGGCAGCAGTCCATGGCCGTGTTGCCGCCGCCGAGCACGATCACGCGCCGGCCGATGTGCGTGACGTGGCCGAACGAGACCGAGTTCAGCCAGTCGATGCCGATGTGGATGCTGTCCGCGGCTTCCCGGCGGCCGGGCACCTCCAGGTCGCGCCCGCGCGGCGCGCCGCAGCCGACGAAGATCGCGTCCCAGCCCTGCGCCATCAGGGCCTTCATCGAATCGATGCGCTCGCCGCTGCGGAATTCGACGCCGAGATCGAGGATGTAGCCGGTCTCCTCGTCGATCACCGATTCGGGCAGCCGGAAGCGCGGGATCTGGGTGCGGATGAAGCCGCCGGCCTTGGCTTCGCCATCGAACACCGTGACCGCATAGCCCAGTGGCGCGAGGTCGCGGGCGACGGTCAGCGAGGCCGGCCCCGCGCCGACGCAGGCGATGCGCCTGCCGTTCTTCGGGTCCGGTTTCGGCATCCGCGAACGCACGTCGTCCTTCATGTCGGCCGCCACCCGCTTGAGCCGGCAGATCGCCACGGGTTCAGGGTCCTTGGCGTTGCTTTCCTCCACCCGCCCGCGCCGGCAGGCCGGCTCGCAGGGCCGGTCGCAGGTGCGCCCGAGGATGCCGGGGAAGACGTTGGAGACCCAGTTGACCATGTAGGCGTCGCTGTAGCGGCGCTGCGCGATCAGCCGGATGTACTCGGGAACGGGGGTGTGCGCCGGACAGGCGTACTGGCAATCGACGACCTTGTGGAAATAGGCCGGGTTGGCAATGTTGGTTCGCTGCAAGGCGTGTCTCCTGGCTGCCGCCCGCGGCCGGGGGGGCGGCGCGGGTCTGTCGTCAGTATGCGCCGCACCGGGCGGGAGCATGCCTTGGTGGAATCCCGCAGCAGGCGTCGCGCTGGATCGATCCGGGCCGATGCGGCCATCCTGGCCCGCTGCAGCTCATCGTTTGCAGACGATCTCGGGCCAGAGCGTGCGCTCCGCCGCGTTGTAGTGCCAGATGATCTTCGTGACCTTGGCCTTCCCCTTGGCGGACACGTCCACCGGGGCGTCATCCGGGATCACGAGGGTCTGGCCGACTTCGGGAAGGGCTCCAGGGTACGGATGGTGGGCGGTGCCAACCTGCAATTCGCAGGGCGCTGCCGAATCGGTGTGGATGGTGATTCTCATTGACATGCCCTGCATCCGGGGAGAAGGTTCCCTACGCTAGTTCGGGTGCCGCGGCGGGGGCTTGATCGCGCGCAAATCGAAGGTCGATCGCCGGCGATCCACGCCGACCGCGCCGCCGGTTGCGCTGCATCAAGCGGCCGGTGCAGGGCGGGTGCACGATGGTCGAATGAAGAAGCGGGCACCGTCGAATCCGGGGATCGTGCTGCTGGCGGGTGCCTGCACCGGGCGGCGAGGTCGGCCATGAAGCGCCTCTGGGTCTATGTGCACGCCGCCATGGCGTCGATGGCGTGGATCTTCATTCTCATCGCGCTGGCCCTGGCCCTGCTGGATCCGAAATCCGGCCTCAACCAGGACCCGGTCTTCGCCGCGATTGCAATTTGCGTCGCTGTCGGCCACCTGAGCAGCGCGAGCTATCTGGTGCGCCGCATCCGCGAGGAGATCTTCGGGGCGAAATGAACGGCGTCGAGCGCCGGCGTGGCGGCGCCGAGGCGAGGCCTCGGGCCGTTCATCAGTGCGATGCGCCCTCGGGGCGATCCCGCTACTCGATCTTCAGCGTGCGGGTACCGCTGCCTTCGCGCTTGGGAAGCGTGAGGCGCAGCACGCCGTCCTCGAGCTTGGCGACCGCGGCCTTGTCGTCGACGTCGCTGGCCAGCGTGAAGCCGCGCGAGACGGCGCCGTGGTAGGTCTCGCGCACCAGCGAGCGCCCGTGCTTCTCTTCCTGCTCCTTCTTGATCTCGGCGGCGATGGACACATAGTTGCCGTCGATCGTGACGCGGATGTCGTCCTTCTTTGCGCCCGGCATCTCGGCGCTGATCAGATATTCCTTTTCGCTTTCGCTGATGTCGACGCGAATGTCCATTGGCAACGTGTTGTCATCGAGCAGTTGCATCGGACGGGCCCAGCGACGGAACATCTCTGGAAACAGGTTGTCGATTCGATCGAGGCGGGTCAGGGCATTCATGTGGATCACTCCAGGTTGGGTAGCGATGTGATCGATCTGCGGTCGATGTGAGCAGGACTTCGCGATCGACATGTTCAGTCTAGGAACTCCGACGGCGCATGGTTTGCGCGGGATCAAAATGCGACGCCATGCCGCGTTGATTCAGGTCAAGCGAGCTCTGTGGCGTGCCGCTCGATGGCTAGGGCCGCGCCTCCTTCAGGCGCCTTTCAATCTCGGTCGGGCTCAGCGAGGTCAGATCGGCGTTGAACTCCAGGCTGATCTTCTTCTGGACCGGCTCGCTGAGCCGGGTCCGGAGTTCACCGAGGAAGGGGTTCGACGCACAGACCGCGAGGGATTCGAACTTGCGGGCCGCGAGCCCCTGGTCCAGTCGATCGGCCACTTCGCGTGCGAAATGATCAAGCTCCTTGCGCCGGGCGTCGGTGCGCGGCTCGAAGCGAACGACGCCGTGGGTGTTGTTGTTGATGTTGTTGTTGTAGTTGTTGTCCGTGGCGTCGCGGCCGGGGTGGTCCGATGCCAGTTCGCTGCGCCGCATCCGGCTCTCCTCATGCGTCAGGGTCTCCACCGGCTCCAGAGCGGCCAATGGGAAATCGCGGCGGAAGATCCGCGCCAGCGATGCATTGGCGACAAGGATCCACTGATGCTTCATGTCAATTCTCCTTTGGATGGCGATCCATGGTGCGCGCCCTCCTGGAAGGGGGGGTTGCGCCAGCGCAAAAAGGGCGCGACAGGTCGGCTGCGAACGTGTGCCGACCGCTCGAGCAGTTTGCGCCCCATCGGCGCAGAGGGCCAGGTCGATGACCCGGCGCGCAACAGGGGTTGTCCGTGAGCCGCCTCCGGTTCTGAAGCAGTCCGACTGCCTTGACCCTGACATCGAAGTACTGCGCGGGACGCGGGCAACTCCGGGCACCCGCGGTCGACCTGCTGGCCCTCGGCGCATTCGCGCGACCTTGCGGTGCACTTGCGCTGCGTCAAGGCACCGGTATCGGCCTTGCGTGATCCTGAGATCCGATCCCGCCTCCGGCGCGGCGATCTGTTCATGCCTCCGAGGAGTCGTTCGATGCCGACCATTCCATTGAATCTCGAAACCGATACCGTCGTGCTGCCTTCCCCGGTCCTGCGGCAGCACCTGTCTCTGGACCAGGCGCTCAAGAAGCGGCACAGCACGCGCGCGTTCCTGGCCGATGCGATCACGCTGGAGGTGCTCTCCGCGCTGCTCTGGGCGGCGTTCGGCGTCAACCGGGAACAGCAGGGCGGACGCACGGCGCCTTCGGCGCACAACTGGAAGGAGATCGATGTCCATGTGGTGCTGGCCGAGGGAGCGTACCGGTACGAGCCGCGCACGCATCGCCTGCTGCTGGTCACGGCCCAGGACCTCCGCGAGTACGCCGGCACACAGGATTTCGTTGCCACCGCGCCGATCAACCTGGTGTACGTCGCGGACCTCGAGCGCATGGAAGAGGTGCGGGTGGAGGATCGCCCCTTCCTGGCCGGTGCCGATGCGGGCTGCATCGCGCAGAACGTGTATCTCTACTGCGCGGCGGCCGGGTTGGGCACTGTCGTGCGGGCGCTGATCGATCGACGCGAGCTCGCGCATGCGCTCGGCCTGCCGATCAACCAGCGCATCGCCCTGGCGCAGACCGTGGGATATGCGAAGCCGTGAAGCCGTTCTGCGCCTGCGAGCGGCGTCAGAGCAGTTTCCGATAGACCACGAAGCCGGACTTCTCAGCGATCTTGTCGTAGAGCTTCATCGCCGTGGCGTTGGTCTCGTGGGTCTGCCAGTAGACCCGCGGGGACCCTGCGGCGGCCGCCCTTCGGTAGACCTCCTCGATCAGGGCCCGAGCGACACCCCGGCCCCGGGCGGCCTCGACCGTGAAGAGATCGTGCAGGTAGCAGTTCATGCCGATCTGGCTGGTGCTGCGGTGATAGAGGAAGTGCACCAGTCCCAGCAGGCCGGCGGGGCCCTCGGCGACGAGCGCATGCATCGGCTCTCCGGGGTCGAGGAAGCGCGACCAGCTGGTCGTGCTGACTTCGGCCGGCAGCGCGGTCGGTCCGCTGCGGCCGTAGAAGGCGTTGTAGCCGTCCCAGAGCGGCTTCCAGGCCGGGAAGTCGGCGTCGGCGACGGGACGGATTCGCAGCGATGAGTCCATGGTGTGGGGTCTGGTGAAATGAATCCCTCGGGTGTCCAGGTCCCCGGCGTTGCCGAACTCGATGAGCCGCGCGAGCACTGAATTCGATGTCATGGGGTCCATTGAAGATGGCAGGGGCGAGGGAGGTCGGAAGGATAAGGCCTCATGGCGTGCCGGCCTTCGCCAGCATGTCGCGCAGCGCCGGACGGTCCCGTGGCGTCGCCAGGCCGACCCCGACGGCGAGCTCCTCGCCTTCGGCCAGCTTGCGATACGCGACGCCGGCGCGTTTCAGGGCGGCAAAGGACTTCGGCAGCAGCGCGATGCCCCGCCCCTCGGCGACGGCGGCCAGCAGCACGTGATGATCGGCCGGCTCCTTGAGCTTGCGCGGTGCGAAGCCGTGGCGAGCGAAGACCTGCTGGCAATGGTCGTAGAAGGCGGGCTGGCGCGCCCGCTCGAACCAAAGAATCGTCTCCGACGCCAGGTCGGCCAGGCACAGCGACCTGCGCTTCGCCAGCGGATGGGAGGAAGGCAGCGCGGCCACCATCGGCAGGCGGTCGAGCGCCAGCACGTCGAGGCCCGGGGCGTCGGTTGGCAGCGCCACGAAGGCAGCGTCCAGCTTGCCGGCGCGCAGCATCCGGACCAGCCGCGGCGAGCTGTCGGACTGTGTGGAAACGGCAGTGCCCGGATGCCTTTGCTGGATCCGTTGCGCCAATCCGCGAAACCAGGCCGGCTCCACCGCGCTGGTCAGGCCGAGGCGCAAGGTCGGCGGCAGGCTGCGCGGGGCCAATTCCGCTTCGGCCTGCCGCAGCAGCCTGGCAACGCCCCGCGCGTAGGGCAACAGGCTGCGGCCGGCGTCGGTGAGCTCGACGCCCTGCGTGCTGCGTTCGAACAGCCGCGCGCCGAGCCGTTCCTCGAGCTCGCGGATGGCGCGGCTCAGCGGCGGCTGCGACAGATGCAGCACCTCGGCCGCCTGGCGAAAGCTCAGCGTGTCGGCGACCGCGAGGAAGAGGGCGAGCGAGCGGGAATCGAGGCGTCCTGACATACCAAAAAGGTATCACGAAATCGGTCATTCCATGGGATCGGCCGCATCCCTACAGTCGCGGCCATCAACGTTTTGACTGGAGAGACGCAATGAACTCGAATCCGATCGACAACGAACGCTATGAACGCGGCATGCGCCTGCTGGCCCAGGTGGACGGCCCGGCCGGCCTCGCGGTGGTCGAAGGGCTGGCGGCGTCGTTCCCGGACTTCGCCCGCTACGTGCTGGAGTTTCCCTTCGGCGACATCTATGCGCGCCAAGGCCTGGGCCTGCGCGAACGCGAGCTGGCGACGGTCGCCGCGCTGAGTGCCATGGGCCATGCGCTGCCGCAGCTGCGGGTGCACGTGCATGCGGCCCTGCATGTGGGCTGCACGCCGGTCGAGGTGGTCGAGGTGGTGATGCAGATGGCCGTGTATGCGGGATTCCCGGCCGCGCTCAACGCGCTGTCGGTGGTGCGCGAGGTATTCGCCGATTCGGGGGTGGCGCTGCCCCTGCCGGCCGGCTGTGCCACAGTGGAGGCCTGAGCAACAAGACCATCCTTCGGAGGCGCCATGGATCTTCAATTGACCGGCAAGCACGTGCTTGTCACCGGCGGCAGCCGCGGCATCGGGCTGGCCTGCGCCCGCGAGTTCCTGCGCGAAGGCGCGCGGGTCAGCCTGGTGGGGCGCACGGCCGCGCACGTCGAAGCCGCCGTCGCCAGCCTGCAGGGCGAGGGCCATGCGGTGCGCGGCCACTGCGCCGACCTGGGCGATGCCGGCGCAGCGCTGGCGATGGTCGACGCCGTTCAAGGCGAGGGTGGCGCGGTCGACGTGCTGGTCAACTCGGCGGGCGCCGCGCGCCGCACGCCCTTCGGCGAGCTGCAGCCGCAGGCCTGGCAGGACGCGATGCAGGCCAAGTTCTTCACCTACATCAACGTCATGGATCCTGTGATCAAGCGCATGGGCGAGCGCGGATCGGGCGCGATCGTGAACGTCATCGGCATGGGCGGCAAGGTCGCTTCGCCGACCCACCTGGCGGGCGGTGCCGCCAATGCGGCGTTGATGCTCGCGACCGCCGGCCTGGCGGCGGCCTACGGGCCCCTGGGGGTGCGCGTGAACGCGGTCAACCCGGCGCTGACCCTGACCGACCGCATGGCGCAGGGCATTGCCGCGGATGCCCGCCTGCGCAAGATCAGCGAGGAAGAAGTGCTGCGCGATGCGCAGGCGCGGGCGCCGCTCGGCCGCCTGGCCACGCCCGAGGACATCGCCCGGGCGGTGGTCTTCCTGAGCTCGCCGGGCGCGGCCTACATCTCTGGCGCCATCATTTCGATGGACGGCGCGGCGGTGCCGATGGTGGTGTGAGCGTGAGCATCACGATCTTGCCACCGGCCGTGTTCGTCTCCATCGTGCGGTGAGCTTCCACGATGCTGTCGATGTGGAAGACGCGGCCCCTCCTGATCCTGTAGCAGCATGCGGCCAGGAGCGGTCGGCCGGCATCGAGGCAGAATTCGCTCCAAACCGGACGTCCGCGCCTGCATCGAGTGTTGCCGGAAAGCTTCTTCATGGCTCAATCCTCTCAGAGTGTTGAGCCTCCTCAAAACCCGGGGCGATTCAGTGCGTCATCGTGAGGTCATCGCACCCGCTTCTGATCTTGCAGTGATGGCAGCCTTCAATCCATATTTCGCCCGGGGCCTCCGCATCGTTGAAGGGGAGCGATTCAATGGTTACAGCCACCTGCTGGGCTTGATGCTCTCGCTCGTCGGCGGCGCGTTTCTTTGGATCAAGGCCGCGAGCACCGGGGACACGGTGCGCGCTGCCGGTGCTGCGGTATTCGCCCTGACGCTGATCCTGTTGTACGCAGCTTCGACGCTTTATCACTCGTCCCAGGGTCCTGCGAAGGAGACTTGGCGCAGAGCCGACCATTGCGCGATCTACCTGATGATTGCCGGCACCTACACGCCGTTCGGCTTGGTTTCCCTTGGAGGATGGCAGGGAGCGGCCCTGGTCGGTGCGATATGGGCGATCGCCTTGACCGGCGTCGCGCTTGAGATGCGCGCGAAGGAATGCTCGCGCCCGTCCCTGATCCGGTACCTCGGCATGGGGTGGCTGGCGGTGCTCGCGGCGACGCCCGTCATCACGGAACTGGACAGAGTCGCACTGGCCTGGCTGATGGCAGGCGCGGCATGCTATTCGTTCGGCACCGTGTTCTATCGCAATGGGCGCGGTTGGCAGCATGCGCACGGTGCCTGGCACGTGTGCGTGCTCGGCGGGTCAGCCAGCCATTTCCTGGCCATCAGCGCATTCATCCTTTGAGCGCGGCAGCGTTCCCGTCGACATCGATCGTCCCTTCCCCGACGTGGGGCTGGCGAATCTCGCCGCCTTCAAACTGGACCACCGCTTCCATCCAGAGGAGCGATTCCCAGGTGCCGATGCCACAGACATCGCCCGCCAGTTGCTCGCGAGCGACAGAAATCACGGTTTTCGTGAGCGACTTGGCGTGACAGGACCTTCGGTGTATTGCGAAGCGATGCGTCGAAGCCTAATCTTGCCATCGAGATTCGGACAATATTCTTTTAGGCAAGAATTACTTACGCTGGATTTCTCATGTTCGCCGCATCGCTGATCCTTGTGCTCTTGGTGGCGTGGGAGCTCCGTCTCCAGATCTGGCTGGGCCGGGCGGCGTGCATCAGGGCGAGGCGCTCGGGGTGGTTCGTCGTCGAGGTGCGTCGACGCATTTCGATGCTGCGCTTGCCGCCGCATGTGTCCGAGTTTCCCGTTCCGCGCGAGGAGCGCATCCTGGTCCATCGGTTGCTTGGCGTCGTGCTCTGGCACGAGGAAATGAGCGTGGCACTTCCCGATGCCGCATGCGAGCACCTCGCGGAGATCGCGCCGCAAGACTTCGATCGTCAATTTCCAAGTTGGCTGCGTCTCGCCAACAGCGCTGGGTAAGCATCGCAAGCGCATCGCCCCCGGTCGGAAGCCCCCGCTACAACTCGCTGAATTCGGAGTCGGCGCTGTGGTCGCGCCGCTGCCAATCGACGATGAATTCCCGAGCCCTGACCCGCAGCAGTGCGATGGCCTCTTCCTGGTCCTGAAGCCCCATGGGCAAGGTGATTCGACACTTCAGAGTCTTCTGGTGGACGAGTTCAGAACGCCCGGCAAGGCAGCGTAGCAAGCCGTCCCATGTCATGAGGATTCGCACCTGCCATTCATCGTGGTCGAACTGCTCGACTTGCAAGGAAGTGTCCATGGTGTGTGCAGCAAAGGGGGCTTTGCGGGTCGATGCGGGTCACCTACCGCTTCGGAGCGTCAGGATAAGCGATCGGCTCGGTCCAGATGCTTGTTCGACCTGATGTCGGGGCGGGTGGGCATATCGAATTCCCCAGGAACCCAGGGGGAATTGCGAGGGTCATCGGCACGCAATGTGCGGCCAATAGCCTTGAGCAGAATCCGGCGCATCCAGCGACATCGGAACCTTCAAGGGAATCACATGAACGTCTCACCCATCTTCAGGATCGTCACGACCACGGCTATTTCGTGGATGCTTGCAAGCGCGGCATACGCACAGGCGCCCGCCGGCCGAAGCCGCGCGGAGGTGCAGGCGGAGGCGATCGCTGCTGCCCGTGCCCCCAACCAGAACGTCACTCGGGGATCGCGTGGCGCGGAGCCGTTCACGTTGGTTGCCGACCCCGCGGCGGTGCAGCAGCAGGCCATCGATACGGCGCGCGCACCGAATCAGAATGTCACGCGGGGTTCCCGTGGCGCTGAACCCTTCACCTCGACCGCCGACCCCTCCGTGGTACGGGCCCAGGCGGAGGCGGCTGCCGCGGCGCCCGATCAGAACGTGACCAGCGGGTCACGCGTGAACAGCAAGGTCCTGTCGACCATGCCCAACGCGGCGCAGGTACGCGCGGAATCGCAGAAGAACCTGCCTCAGTAGCCGCGAAGCGGGCGCCGGCCAGCACGACGGTGTGGCGGCAGATTGCGAGTTGTGGGCGTTGCTTGCTATTGGGGAAAATCGAGCCGTCACCTGACGCCTTGCTAGATGTCCCGAACCAAGCGACTCACGAGGTCCCAGCCTTGCAAGGATGCTGAGCAATGACGCCCGGAGGGCCGCGGAGCGCGGTCACCAGGCTGCCACATTTCGGGCGTCCACTGTCGAGGTCAATCTCAACCCGCCAGTGCAAAAGGAGCCCTCCATGAGAATTCGCAGGAACTTCTCGACCGTGATCTTTGCGATGACCCTGTCGTCTCTGCCGCTCATTGCGTCGGCCGACCAGGAAGCCGACGACGATCAGGATGGCCGAGGAAGGCCGACGTACRCCATAGGCCTCTGGGGCGATCTGCCTTATTCAGATGTTCAGGCGCTCACCGGGGTTCCGAATCTCATTGCCGACATGAACAGGCAGGATCTTTCGTTCACCGTCCATGACGGAGACTTGAAGGCCGGCAACGGGACGCCCGGTTCGGTCACACCGACGACCTGCAGCGATGCCATGTATGTCCAGGCTCTGGGCTACTTCAACTCGCTGAAGGCGCCTGCCATGCTGACGCCCGGTGACAACGATTGGACCGATTGCGATCGCCCGTCGAACGGCGGCTTCTCTTCGCGAGAACGGCTCGATCACGAGCGGCAGATGTTCTTCGGAACGCCGTTTTCATTGGGTCAACGGCGCCTTCGCCAGGAAGTGCAAACGGGGGCGCCGCTGTGCCTCGGCGCGAACGGCCCGACCGCATGTGTCGAGAACCGCCGATGGACTTATGGCGGCGTCACCTATGTCACGCTGAATGTTCAGGGCTCCTGCAACAACCTTTGCGATACGGCGCCGGATCCCACGGAATGGGCCGCACGCAACCAGGCCAACATCGCCTGGTTGAGGGAGTCTTTTCGCTTCGCGGCCGCGCGGCAATCGGCGGCGCTCATGATCATTGCCCAGGCCAATCCGGGTTGGGACGCGACCGACGGAACACGGGCGCCATTGCGCGACGCAAAGACGCTCGCCGAGACCGATGGTCAGCCGGATGGGTTCCAGGAATACCTGCTTGCGCTGCGCGAGGAAACCATTGCATTTCGGAAACCGGTGGCCTACGTACACGGGGACTCGCACTACCACAGAGTCGACAAGCCGCTGCTGGACGCCGCCGGGCGAAGGCTCGAGAACTTCACGCGGGTCGAGACGTTTGGCGATAACCAGGCGAACGGCACGAACGACACGAACTGGCTGAAGGTCAACGTTGACATTCGAAGCCGCGAAGTCTTCGCATATCAACCGCAGATCGTTCCCGCGAATCGGACTGCGGTCCCGGCGCCTTGAGGGGTCAGACAGAGCGTGCCGGCGGCTCGATCCAGCGTGGATGACATGAAAGCTCGGGTGAATCAGGGCAGGGGAGGCGTGCTGGAGGTAGCGATCCCCGGCGCCTCGCAACCCTCGGCATTGCGTGCCTGGCACGACTCGCCAGAGCAAAGCGACGGGCCAGTCCTCCGGGGCAATCCTTGAGGGCCTTCCGGCGGCAACTGGCCAGGCTTGCATGACTGCGGCATAGAGACGATCCGGCCATCCTTGATGGAACACCCGGCAACAGAGCGCGCCCGCGCGGTGATGGACGCGATCGAAAAGCTCACGAACATTTCCGTGCCTGAGCCGCTCGTGAAAGTCACGGTTGATCGCTGGTTGCCTCGGCGCGCTGCGCACGCATTGAGCAACGCCGGGATCCAGACGCTGAGCCGAGTTGACCGTTCGCGTCCCGGGTCGGCGCCGATGGTGGGCAGCTATTCCCGGCGTCGGGCTGCGCGGCGCGCGACAAGTGAAAGAGATTTTCGCGTCGCATCCGCAAGCAGCCCTCGCCTCGAGGTACTCGGTGTACTTCACGACCATGTGCCGCTTTCCAACCTGATCCGTGACCTCGATGTGCTCCGTGGGTATCTTCCTCTGGTGCTGCATGGGCCTCCCTCGAACGCCGAGCAGGAAATCACCGTGAGCGTTCTGAATTCGGTCGGTGCCGGCTTCAGCCGTGGATGTAGGTGCGCAGCTGGTCGATCGTCTGCTCGTGGTCGGCGATGATGTCATCCATCAGATCTCGGATGGAAATCATTCCGATCACGACGTCGCCGTCGACCACCGGCAGATGGCGAATCCGCTTGTGGCTCATCATCGTCATGCACTCGCGGGTGCGGGTCGCAGGAGTCACGGTCATGACGTTGGGCGTCATGATTTCGGCGACCTGCACCTCTTTGGAGCTCTTGCCGTGAAGGTCGACCTTGCGGGCGTAGTCTCGTTCAGAGACCACGCCAACGAGCTTGCCGTCCGCGATGACCATCAGCGCGCCTACTTCATATTGGGCCAGCACCGCCAGCGCGTCGAACACGGTCGCATCGGGCGTGGTGCGCCAGGGGGCAGAGTCGCGACGCGTGAGCAATTCCGAGACGGATTTCATAGGTCACTCCACGGGTTGGTTTGGAGGGCCATGCAAGAGTCGCGCCCAGCCGGCTAGACTTTGCCGGCTCGCTAACGTAGCGCCTGTTCTGGCGCGCTCTGCGAAGACACGCAAGAAATGGGCGGGGCTACCACGGATCGGGGCGCCCGGTCCCTGTTCGTCGGGGCAACGGCTTCGCATCAACTCTTCTCGCCCCTTCTCGGTGATGGCGAGAACCTGGGCCGCCCTTTCGGGGCCTGACAGCGTGAACGGGCTTCCTGGCCCCGGGACAACGGCGATCACCATGCCGGCCGCTCGAAGGATTCGAACCTTGTCGATGTCGTCGGAGAGACTGAGCGACATGGCCATACGGGACGAGGCGATGACGGCGAGCAGGTTCATCGGCATGGAAGCCTCCACCGCGTCGCCAGCGGCATGACGCAGGAGGGCTCGGCGGCCGTCACAGGCGATGTGGGTGGTCGGACCATGCCTCAAGTGTTCGCCTTCAATGTGACGCGCGAGAGAAAGCACCGTCAATCGCGGCCGACGCGCTTCGGCTTCGACGCGTCATGGGGACCAATGCGATGGGCACAAACTATTGATGGGGGTACTCAAGGCGACCAAAATGCGGTGTAAATCATTTACACAATATTTGGAGACATTGGATGACCTACATCAGCGCGACCAACGGCCCGTCGGTTTCCGAGCCCAACGACGCAACCGGGCCGGCAGTGGTCGGTCCGTCGGTCCAGCCGCCGGCAGAGGCTGCAATCCCTGCCGCGACGGAACTGGCATCGAACCCGCCAGCCGAGGTGCTGGTGGCTCGTCAGGAGTTGGAGTTCAACAAGGCGCCGTGGCCCAGTGTCGAAGTTGCCGCCACCAGCGAGCCAGCAGCCAAGACGCCATCGTCTCGAACGGCCGTGCCGACAAAATCGGTGGTCACTCAGTTCTCGGCAGAAAGGGCGACGCCGGCCAAGAAAGCGGCACCGACCAAGAAGGCAGCACCGACCAAGAAGGCAGCATCGGCCAAGAAAGCGGCACCGGCCAAGAAGGCAGCACCGGCCAAGAAGGCAGCACCGACCAAGAAGGCGGCACCGACCAAGAAGGCGGCATCGACCAAGAAGGCAGCATCGGCCAAGAAGGCACCTACCAAGAAGGCGGCATCGACCAAGAAGGCGGCATCGACCAAAGTCGGCGTCAAAGCCGCCGCGCTGCCCCAGAAGGAGATGACGGCGAAGAAGGCAACTTCGAAAAAGGCTGGACCAACGAAGGCCAAGGCGGTGAAGGCCGTGGTCGCGCCGCCGCCAGTCTCACCTCGTATTGCGGACGAATTGATGTCGACGACCTCCGTCCGCAGAGCCACGCACGATGCTGTGCGCGACGACGCCAAAATCAAAGCCAAGCTCGTGCGCGACAGTTTCACAATGCCCAAACAGGACTTCGGGCTGATTGTCGTCCTCAAGGACCGCGCGTTAGGGTTCAAGCGGCCCGCCAAGAAGAGTGAACTTCTGCGAGCCGGGCTGCAGGCCCTTCAACAACTCCCCGACACCCAACTGCGGAGTGCGCTCGATTCGCTGTCCCCGCTGAAAGCTGGACGTCCCAAGAAGAAGGCCAACTGAAGACCGCGCGCAGCCTTCGGGCATTGGTGATGCCTTCCCCCAACGGCTCTAGAGGGGAGGCGGTCGCTGGGTTGAGTGCAAGAGGCCTGAGACGCCTTCCCAGCTGTGCCTGCCGCCGCTCACGAGAAAGCGGTCACGGCCAAGGGTGAACAGGTTCTGATGCTGAGACTCCACGGCTTCAACGGCCTCAATCTCGTGCTTCACCTGCAGCACCGAATCATCCTTGTCCCCGTAGCGGTCCTTCAGTTCCACGAAGAGATTTTTCAGTTCGCACAGATACCGGGACATGTTTCGCGCTCCTCAGGAAGAACGGGCCAGCGAAGCCCAGAGGGAAAGCTTGGAAACATACTCCAACTGCCCACGCGAATACGTGACAAAAGGCTGCGCCGGGCCTACCCAGGGCGCTCATCTACCTGGTGCGTCGGGCTTGGTCTGCCTAGTCCATCGAGGCGTTCCGATACTCAGCCAACGCTGTGCGGCGGAACTCACCCAGCGGGATGAGCTTGTCATCCGTTCTATGGCGGGGCATCCTAGAGCCGCTGGCCCGTGCCTAGCCGGAACTGCGCCTGTGCCTGCACCAGACATACGCTTTACGAAGATGATGATGAACGCTTTGATCGAACGAATGGACCGCTGGCTTGCGGCGAAACGCCCTGACTACTACCCCAACCTTCAGCAGGGGGCAAGCGACGCCGAGCTCAACGCGTTCGAAGCTCAGATCATGCTCAAGCTGCCAGAGGCATTTCGGCAGCTGTATCGCTGGCGAAATGGGCAAGACTGGCGATCGACGGACGCGCTTCAGGGGAATCGTTCGTTTTGTGCTCTGGAGGACATCCTGGCGACCAAGAGCGAACTGGACAGCATGATCGGTTGCGACTTTGATGACCCTAAGTATTGGCGTCGCGGTTGGGTGCCCTTTCTACACAACGGAGGAGGTAGCTATCTATGCTTGGATC
>NZ_JBFUCJ010000073.1:0-37695 GCF_056405295.1 Variovorax sp. P1_H2
GAGCTTGGCCACCGCCAGCGGCTGCAGTTCTTCGGTCGTCTCGACCAGGATGCCGCGATCCGCACCAATGGCCATCGCGGTGCGCAGGGTTTCCTGGCACTTCGCGTCGCCGCAGGACACCGCGATGATCTCGGTGGCCGCGCCCTTCTCCTTCAGGCGCACCGCCTCTTCGACCGCGATCTCGTCGAAGGGGTTCATGCTCATCTTCACGTTGGCAATGTCGACGCCGGTGCCGTCGCTCTTCACGCGCACCTTGACGTTGTAGTCGACGACCCGCTTGACGGGGACAAGAATCTTCACGGTTGGCACTCCTTCAGTCTTGATTTGAATTCATTCGAGCTTGGCGCCCGATTGCTTGATCAGGCGCTCCCAGACCGGGCGCTCCTGCTTGTAGGCGGCGGCGAAGGCCTCGGGCGAACTGTCCTTGATCTCGAAGCCCATCCCCGCGACCTTGGCCTGCACGTCGGGCTGCTGCGTTGCCTTGCGCACCTCGTCGGCGATGCGCTGCACGATGGGCTTCGGCGTGTTGGCGGGCGCCGCGATGGCCAGCCAGCCGGTGACGCGGTAGGCCTCGTCCTTGAGCCCCTGCTCGGCCAGTGTCGGCACGTTGGGCAGCGTGCTCATGCGGCGCTCGCCGGTGACCCCGATCGCCTTCAGCTTGCCGGCCTCGATGTGCGGCTTGGCGACCAGCGCGCTGGCATAGGCCATCTGGATCTGGCCGCCGATCAGGTCCTGCAGCATCGGCGCCTCGCCCTTGTAGGCGACGTGGTTCATGTCGGCCTTCTGCGTCAGGCTCATGTGGGCGCCGGCCAGGTGCGGATAGGCGCCGACGCCGTAGGAGCCGTAGGCCAGCTTGCCCTTGTTCTCGCTCGCGTACTTGAGCAGCTCGGGGCCGGTCTTGACCGGCACGCTCGGGTGCACCACCAGCACCAGCGGCGCCATCGCGATCTGGTAGACCAGCGTGAGGTCGCGCTGCGTGTCGTAGGGCAGCTTCTCGTACAGGAACTGGTTGGTCAGCAGCGAATTGCTCAGCGACAGCACGAGGGTGTAGCCGTCCGGCGCCGCCTTGGCGACCGCGTCGGTGCCGATGATGCCGGCGGCGCCGGGCTTGTTGTCGATGATCACGGGCTGGCCGAGGCCGGCCGCCATCTTCTCGCCGATCACGCGTGCCAGCACGTCGGTGGCACCGCCGGCGGCGAAGGGCACCACCATCTTGATCGGCTTGTTCGGGTAGGTTTGCTGCGCGTGGGCAGGCGCGATGGCGCAGAGGGCGGCGGCGCAGAGCCACGCGCGGCGGCTCGAGAGTACGGGGGTCAAGGGATGTCTCCGGTTCGGGTGTTCAATGAGCTATTTCAGGATCACTTGCGTCTTGAACGGCAACCGACCCAGCGTCTCGTGCAGTTGCAGCCGCAGTGTTTCGGCCTGCGCGCCGGCGGCATCGACAATCACCTTGAGGGCGCTGTCGCCATCGGCCAGTACCTGCGGCCGTGCCGAGTCGGAGACGCCGAGCGCGGTGCAGGCCTCGTCGACCAGCGCCTCGGCCACCTTGCGCGCGGCCAGCGCGCGCAGCTCGGGCTTGTAGATCTTGCCGACATTGGTCATCGGCATGGTCTCGATCACGATCACCGAACGCGGCTTGGCCGGCGCCTCGTCGACCCGCGCGGCCGTGAAGTCGAGCAGTTCGGCCTCGCTCGCCGAGGCTCCGGGAATCAGGGTCGCGAACACCACGGGCAGCTCGCCGGCGTAGGCATCGGGCGCGCCGACCGCGGCACAGAGCTGCACCGCCGGGTGGGCGCCGAGCGCGTCCTCGATCACCTTCGGATCGATGTTGTGGCCGCTGCGGATGATCAGGTCCTTCGAGCGGCCGCTGAGGTTGAGGCGGCCCTCGGCGTCGAGCCAGCCGAGGTCGCCGGTGGCGAGCCAGCCGTCGGCCGTGAAGGCTTTCGCGTTGTCGGCCGGATCGACGAAGCCCGAGAACAGGTTCGGCGACTTGAACAGCACCATGCCCTGCTCGCCCACGGGCAGGTCGCGGTCGCTGGCAATGCCGTTGTCGTCGAGCGCCACGATGCGCAGCTGCGAGTAGGGCAGCCGGAAGCCGACGCAGCCCGCCGGGCCGACCACGCCCGGCGGCGTGATGGTCGAGATGCCGGCCATCTCGGTCATGCCCAGGCTCTCGTGCACATGCAGGCCGAACAGCCGCTCGAAGCGCGCGGCGAGCTCGGGCGCGAGCACCGCGGCGCCGGTGCGGCAGTAGTGGATCGACGAGATGTCGGCGCCCGCCAGTGGCACGTTGGCCAGCGCCGCCAGCACCGTGGGCACCGCCGACAGCGAGGTCGGCCGGTACTTCTCGACCAGCCGCCAGTAGTTGGCCAGCACCTGCTTGTTGCGCAGCAAGGCGGTGGTCGGAATGATCACTTCGACGCCGGCCGACAGCGAAGCCAGGGACGCCGGCAGCACGCCGGCGACGTGGAACAGCGGGTAGCCGTTGATGGATGCGTCCTTCGGGCCCTGGCCGGTCATGTTGACGCTGGCCCAGGCGGTGAAGACCTGCGCGCCGTGGCTGTGGCGCGCCAGCTTGGGCGCGCCGGTGGTGCCGCCGGTGTGGAAATAGGCCGCGATGTCGCCCGGCGCGATGTCGCGGCCGCTCACGAGCCGGTCGTCGGGCTCGGCGGCGCGCAGGGCGCCGAAGTCGGCCACGCCGGCGGGCAGTTCGCCCGCGCTGCCCGGCGCCTCGTCGTGCGGCGCCACGCGCAGCACCGTCGTCAGCGTCGGCACCTGGCCGCGCAACCGCATCGCCTTGGCCCACATGCCCGAATCGGCATCGGAGCCGTAGGCGATCAGCACCTTGGCCCGGCCTGCGGTCATCAGCGCGACCAGCTTGTCGTCGGTCAGCAGCGGGTTGAGCGGCTGCACGATGCCGGCCGCCTCGCCGCCCCACAACGCCAGGTGATAGTCCAGGCAGCCGGGCAGCAGCACGGCCACCGCGTCCTCGGGGCCGACGCCGAGCCGGTGCAGCAGGTTCGCGGTCTGGTGGATGCCGGCCAGCAGCTGGGCGTAGGACCAGCGGATCGGTTCGTCGTCCGGATCGCCGGTGCGCAGGAAGGTCAGCGCCGTCCGGTCGCCGAAGGCTGCCCCGGCATTGCGGAAGATCTCGTAGGTGCTGCGCACCGTGAGCGCCTCGGCCAGCGGTGTGGCCTCGAGCCGGCGGATGTCGTCGAGGCTGTGAATCGGAAACGATGCGCTGAAGGGCGCTGCGGCCCGGTTTTCGCTGAGGTGGCCCATGGGTCTTGTCTCCTGCAATTTCTTCCTGCCATCATGCGCCGGGTCGGTCCCGGCGACGACCGCGGCTACTGGTTCTTGATGTTGTTGTCGCGGATCACCTTGCCCCAGCGCTCGTAGTCCTGGCGCATGCGGCTGGCCATCTGCTCGGGCGTCTGGAAGGCCGCGAAGGTGCCGACGCCTTCGAGCTTCTGCTGCACTTCCTTGTCGGACAGCGCCTTCTTGAGCTCGGCATTCAGGCGGGCGACCACCTCCTTGGGCGTGTCGGCCGGCGCCAGCATACCGCCCCACGAGGTGGCATCGAAGCCGGGGAAGCCCTGCTCGGCCACGGTCTTCACCTCGGGCAGCAGGTTCTGACGCCTGGACGAGCCGACCGCGATCGGGCGCAAGGTGCCCGAGCGGATGTGCGGCAGCACTGCGATCAGGTCCGAGAACATCATCGGCACCTGGCCGCCGATCAGGTCGGTCACGGCCGGCGCGCTGCCGCGGTAGGGCACGTGCTGCATCTCGAACTTGCCCACGTTCTTGAGGCTCTCGGTCGTCAGGTGGCCGAAGCTGCCCGCACCCGCGGTGGTGTAGTTGAACTTGCCGCCGTCGGCGCGGGCCTTGGCGATCAGTTGCTGCAGGCCCGTGACTTCGGGCAGCGCCTTGGGGTTGACGACCATCACGATCGGCAGGTCGTAGGTGGTGCCGACCGGCGTGAAGTTCTTGAAGATGTCGTAGCTGGTGGGGCCGTAGAGGTGGCCGGCCAGCAGCGTCGGCGTGGCCAGCATCACGAGCGTGTAGCCGTCCGGCGCCGCCTTGGCCGCGGCGGCCGCGCCGATGGTGCCCGAAGCGCCGCCGCGGTTGTCGATCAGCACCGGCTGCTTGAGCCCTTCGGCCATCTTCTGGCCGATGATGCGCGTCGCGACGTCGGTCGGGCCGCCGGCCGGGAAGGGCACGATGATCGTGATCGGCTTGGTCGGAAAGGCCTGGGCAATGGCGCTGCCCGCGATGAGCGGCAGTGCGAGGGCGAGCAGCGCGCGGCGCACCGGATTGCGAACGGAAGCGGAAAAGCGAAAGGACATGGGGTGCGCTTCGATGGCGTCAAAGGACACCGTTGGATTTCAGTTGGGAGAGCTTGTCGTCGGACAGCCCGAGCAGCGACTGCAGCACCTCGTGCGTGCCTTCGCCGAGCTGCGGCGGTGCGTTGCGCACCGGCAGCCGCTCGCCGTCGAAGCGGTAGGGCGGCGCCAGCACGTGGACCTTGCCGGCCACCGGATGCGGCTGCGTGGTCACCAGGCCGGCGTCGGTGGCGCGCTGGGAGTTCAGTGCCTCGAGCAGGCCGAGCACCTCGCCGCAGGGGATGCCCGAACGGCTCAGCTGCTCGAGCAGGGCGCGGCGCTTGCGCTTGCCGAGCTCGCGATGGATCTCCGGCATCAGCATCTCGCGGTTCGCGGAACGCAGGATGTTGGTCTTGAAGCGCTCGTCGGCCGCCAGGTCGGGGCGCTCGATCACCTCGGAGCAGAAGCGCGCGAACTGGCTGTTGTTGCCGACCGTGATCACCAGCGGGCCGTCCTCGGCGTCGAACACGCCATAGGGGACGATCGACGGATGGGCGTTGCCGTAGCGCGGCGGGTCCTCGCCCATCAGCAGTGCCTCGAGGCCGTAGTAGGCCGTGATCATCAGGCCGCAGTCGAACAGCGCCATCTCGATGTGCCGGCCACGGCCGGTCTTCTGGCGTTCGAACAGCGCGGCCAGGATGGCCTGTGCCGAGTACATGCCGGTGAACAGGTCGACCGCGGCGACGCCGAACTTGAGCGGCGGCTGGTCGGCCTCGCCGTTGAGCGCCATCAGGCCGGCCTCGCCCTGCACCACCAGGTCGTAGCCGGGGCGCGCGGCCTCGGGGCCAGTGCGGTCGTAGCCCGAGATCGAGCAGTAGACCAGCCCGGGATTGATTTCGCGCAGCGCCTCGTAGCCGAGGCCGAGCTTGTCGATGCCGCCGAACTTGAAGTTCTGGATCAGCACGTCGCTCTTCTTGACCAGCTCGCGCACGATCTGCTGGCCCTCCGGCGTCTGCAGGTCGATGCCGACCGAGCGCTTGTTGCGGTTGACGCTGTTGAAGTAGGCGGTCTCGGTGTTGCCGACCCGCAGGCCCCAGTCGCGCGTGTCGTCGCCGCGCCCGGGGTGCTCGACCTTGATCACCTCGGCGCCGAAATCGGCCAGCACCATGCCGCACCAGGGGCCGGCCAGGATGCGCGAGAGGTCGAGCACGCGGACGCCCGCGAGCGGCAGCGCGCCGGTCATCCCTGGACCTCCTTGCCGAGCGCGATGAAGCGCTGCAGGTGATGGTCCTCGTCGCCGAGCTGGTGGTCGATCATGACCAGGCGCTTGGCGTAGTGGGCCAGCGGCAGTTCCCAGGTCATGCCGATGCCGCCGTGCAGCTGGATGCTTTCCTCGGCGACCCGCGCGCCGATGCGGCCGATGCTGTACTTGGCCGCCGACAGTGCGCGTTCGCGCGTCAGTCGATCGGCGTCGAGCGCGGCCGCGGCGTTGATCACGGCCGAGCGGGCCTGCTCGATCTCGAGCAGCAGGTCGGCCATGCGATGCTGCAGCGCCTGGAAGCTGCCGATCAGCAGGCCGAACTGCTTGCGCGTGCGCAGGTATTCGAGCGTGGCGGTCTTGGCCGCTTCCATGGCGCCGAGCGATTCGGCGCAGAGAGCCAGCAGGCCGCGGGCGACGGCGCGTTCCAGCGTGGCGTGGCCCTGGCCTTCGGTCCCGAGCAGCGCCCCGGCGCCGAGCTTGACCTTGTCGAAAGCGAGTTCCGCCACGCGGCCGCCGTCGATCGCGGGGCAGTCGCGCACCGAGAGGCCCGGCGTCGTGGCGGGCACCAGGAACAGCGAGATGCCGGCTTCGTCGTCGACCGCGCCCGCGCTGCGTGCCGAGACCACGAACAGCTTGGCCTGCGCGCCTTGCTGCACCATGGCCTTGGCGCCATCGAGCATCCAGCCGTCGCCGCTGCGTTCGGCGCGGGTCTGCACGCGCGAGAGTTCATAGTGGCTTTCGGCTTCGTCGTGCGCGAGGGCCGCGATCGTGGTGCCGCCGATGATCTCGGCGAGCAGGGCTTTCTGCGCCGCGCTGCCCGAAGCGGAGATTGCCTCGCCGGCCATCACGGCACCGAGCAGCGGCTCGACCACCAGGCCGCGGCCCAGTGCTTCGAAGACCACCGCGATGTCGAAGCCGGCGCCGCCGAAGCCGCCGTCGGCCTCGCTGAACAGCGCGCCGATCACGCCGAGCTCTGCGAACTGGCGCCAGATGTCGTCGCTGAAGCCCTCGGGCGACTTCGCGATGCGGTCGCGCGTCTCGAAGGCGTACTGTTCCGCGATGAAGCGGTTCAGGCTGTCGGCGAGCATGCGCCGGTCTTCGCTGTGTTCGAAGTTCATGGCTTTACTTTCAGAGTCCCAGGATCATCTTGGAGATGATGTTCTTCTGGATCTCGTTCGAGCCGCCGAAGATCGACAGCTTGCGGTTGTTGAAGTAGCGCGCCGCCGCAGCCGCGGCATAAGGCGGGCCGAAGGGCTGCCCGTCGAAGCCTTCCTCGAGCGCCTCGGCGACAAAAGGCCGCGCCTGCGGGCCCATCGCGCGCCGCGCCAGCGAGGAGATCTCCTGGCGGATCTCGGTGCCGCGGATCTTGAGCATCGAGCTCTCGGCGCCCGGCACGCCGCCGCCGGCCACGGCCGCGATCACGCGCAGGTTGGTGGTCAACATGTTCTCGAGGTCGATCTCGACCTTGGCCATGCGGGCGGCGAAGGCCGGGTCCTCGGCCAGCGGGCGGCCGTTCTTGCGTTGCCTTGCGGCGATCGCCTTGAGCTGCGCCATCGCGGCCACCGAGAAGCCGACGCCCGCGATGTTGGTGCGCTCGTAGGTCAGCAGGTACTTGGCGCAGGTCCAGCCCTTGTCTTCCTCGCCGACCAGGTTCTGGGCCGGCACCCGCACGTCGGAGAAGAACACCTCGTTGACCTCGTGTTCGCCATCGAGCGTGATGATCGGGCGCACCTCGACGCCGGGCGACTTCATGTCGACCAGGAGGAAGCTGATGCCTTCCTGCTTCTTGGCCTCGCGATTGGTGCGCACCAGGCAGAAGATCATGTCGGCGTGCTGGCCCAGCGTGGTCCAGGTCTTCTGGCCGTTGACGATGTAGTGATCGCCCTGGGCGTCGATGCCGCGCACGGCCTGTGTCTTGACCGAGGCCAGGTCGGAGCCCGCGCCGGGCTCCGAGTAGCCCTGGCACCACCAGTCGCTGCCGTCGAGGATGCGCGGCAGCCAGTGGCGCTTCTGCGCCTCGCTGCCGTACTTGATCAGCACCGGCCCGAGCATGTTGACGCCGAAGGGCACGATGCGCGGCGCATGGGCCAGCGCGCATTCGTTCTCGAAGATGAACTTCTGGACGGCGGTCCAGCCGGGGCCGCCGTACTGCTCGGGCCAGTGGTTGGCGAGCCAGCCGCGGGCGTTGAGGATGGCGTGCCATTCCTGCATGTCGGCCTTGGACAAATGCTTGCCGGTGGCGACCTTGGTCGAAAGGCGGGCCGGCAGCTTGTCGGCCAGGAAGGCGCGCACTTCGCTGCGGAAGGCTTCCTCTTCGGGAGTGAAGTTCAGGTCCATCGCCGACTCCTCAGTAGATTTCAAACAAGCCGGCAGCACCCATGCCGCCCGCGATGCACATCGTCACCACCGCGTACTTGGCGCCGCGCCGCTTGCCTTCGATCAGCACGTGGCCCGCGAGCCGCGCGCCGGTCATGCCGAAGGGATGGCCGATCGAGATCGCGCCGCCGTCGACGTTGAGCCGCTCCGACGGGATGCCCAGCTTCTCCTGGCAGTAGATCGACTGCGAGGCGAAGGCCTCGTTGAGTTCCCAGAGGTCGATGTCGTCGACCTTGAGGCCGTGGCGCGCCAGCAGCTTGGGCACGGCGAACACCGGGCCGATGCCCATCTCGTCGGGCTCGCAGCCGGCCACGGCGAGACCGCGGAAGGCGCCGAGCGGCTTGAGGTTGGCGCGTTCGGCATCCCTGGCTTCCATCAGCACGCAGGCCGAGGCGCCGTCCGACAGCTGCGAGGCATTGCCCGCGGTGACGAACTTGTCGGCGCCCATCACGGGCTGCAGCTTGGCGAGCGCCTCGTAGGTGGTGCCGCGGCGGTTGCAGTTGTCCTCGGTGGCGATGACTTCGCGCTGCGTGACTGCCTTGGTCTCCTTGTCGGTCACCGCCATCGTGGTCGTGCAGGCCACGATCTCTTCCCTGTAGCGGCCGGCCAACTGCGCCTCTTCGGTCTTGCGCTGGCTCTCGGCCGAGAAGCGGTCCTGCGCCTCGCGGCCGATGCCGTAGCGCTGGGCGACGATGTCGGCGGTCTCGATCATCGCCATGTAGAGCGCGGGTTTGTGCTCGAGGATCCATGGGTCGATGCCGCTGTCGCCGGCGTCGGTGGCGCTGCGGGTGCGGATCTGCGAGATGCTCTCGACGCCGCCGGCGATCATCGCCGGTGCCCCGTCGACCACGATGCGGCCGGCGGCCATCGCGATCGCCTGCAGGCCCGAGGCGCAGAAGCGGTTGACCGTGGTGCCGGCGATCGAGATCGGCAGGCCGGCGCGGATGATGCTCTGGCGCGCGATGTTGCGGCCGGTCGTGCCTTCGGGGTAGCCGCAGCCGAGGATCGCGTCCTCGATCAGCGCCGGATCGAGCCCCGAGCGCTCGACCGCGGCGCGCACCGCGAAGGCGGCCAGCGTGGCGCCGGAAGTGATGTTGAATTCGCCGCGGTGCGCCTTGGTCAGCGGGGTGCGGGCGGTGGAAACGATGACGGCTTCGCGTGTGGACATGGAACGGGTCTCCTATCTAGTCAGTTGAGGACAGAGCAAGAACTGCTGCGCAGTTTGTTGGTCTGTCCCGCAAGGTCTCAGCAAGTCGAGGACAGAGCAAAAACTGCTGCGCAGTTTGTTGGTCTGTCCCGCAAGGTCTCAGTCTTTGTTGAGGCTTGCGAAATCAGCGCCGCGCTCGACCAGCTCGACCAAGAGCGGCGAGGGCTTCCAGAACACCGGGTCCTGCTGGGCGAATTCGCGGATGTCGGCCAGCACCTTCGGCAGGCCCACCATGTCGGCGTATTTCATCGGGCCGCCGCGCAAGCGCGGGAAGCCGTAGCCGTACAGGAAGGTGACGTCGACGTCGAGCGGCCGCAGCGCGATGCGCTGGTGCACCACGTTGGCGCCTTCGTTGACCATCGCGGCCATGTAGCGCCGCATGATCTCGTCCTCGCTGAAGCTGCGCGGCGTGATGCCGGCGCGCTGGCGCTCGGCGTCGATGATCGCCAGCACCTCGGGGTCGGGCTGGCCGGTGCGCGCGCCTTCGGGGTAGAGGTAGTAGCCGCGCTGGGTCTTCTGGCCGAACCAGCCGCGCTCGCAGATGCGGTCGGCCACCTGCACGTAGCGCGCCTTCGGGTCGCGCGTGGCGGCCTTGCGCTTGCGCGTCGCCCAGCCGATGTCGCCGCCGGCCAGGTCCGAGACCTGGAACGGGCCCATCGGGTAGCCGAAGTTGCGCACGGCCTCGTCGATCTGGTAGGGCGAGGCGCCGTCTTCCATCATGTGGTCGGCCGCCTGGCGATACACGGCGAGGATGCGGTTGCCGATGAAGCCGTCGCAGACGCCGGCGCGCACCGGCACCTTCTTCAACTTCTTGGCCAGTTCGAAGCCGGTCGCGACCACGTCGGCGCTGACATGGGCCGGCACCACGATCTCGAGCAGCTTCATGATGTTGGCCGGCGAGAAGAAGTGCAGGCCCAACACGTCGCCGGGGCGCGAGACACTGGCCGCGATCTCGTCGATGTCGAGGTAGGAGGTGTTGGTGGCCAGCACCGCGCCGGGCTTGCAGACGCGGTCGAGCTCGGCGAAGACGGCCTTCTTGACCGCCATGTCCTCGAACACCGCCTCGACCACGATGTCGACCCGGGCCAGCGCGTCGTACGAGGTCGAGCCCGAGAAGCGCGCCATCACGCTGTCCTTGGCCTCGGGGGTCATGCGGCCTTTCTTGATCAGGCCGTCGTAGACCTTCTCGACATGGGCGCGGCCGCGCGCGAGGCTGGGCTCGTCGCGCTCGATCATCGTGACCGGCAGGCCGGCGTCGAGCATCGCCACCGCGATGCCGGCGCCCATGGTGCCGCCGCCGACGATGCCGGCCGCGTCCAGCGCGCGCGGCTTGGCGGCCTTGGTCTCCGGCGCTTTCAGCACCTCGCGCTCGGCGAAGAAGGCATGGATCAGGCCGGCGCGCTGAGGGCTGTCGATGCACTGCAGGAACAGCTGGCGCTCGAGCGCCATGCCTTCGTCGAAAGGCTTCGTGAGCGCGGCCTCGACGGCTTCGATGATCTTCATCGGCGAGAACAGGCCGCGGCTCTTCTTCGCGGTGTCGGTGCGCGCGGCTTCGAGCGCGGCGCGGCTGGCCTCGGTATCGGCCAGCGCCTGCGCGTCGCGCGTGCGGCGCACCGCTGCCTTGGCGGCGATCAGTTCGCGGGCATAGGCCAGGCCTTCGGGCAGGGCCTCGCTGCCAGCGCCGAGTCGGTCGACCAGGCCCAGCGCGAGGGCTTCCTTGGCGCCGGCGTGGCGGCCGCTCAGGATCAGGTCGAGCGCGGCCTTGGCGCCGATCAGGCGCGGCGCGCGCTGCGTGCCGCCCGAGCCGGGCAGCAGGCCCAGCGCGACTTCCGGCAGGCCGAGCTTGGCCGAGGGCACGGCCAGGCGGTAGTGGGCGGACAGCGCGATCTCGAGCCCGCCGCCCAGCGCGGCGCCCTGGATCGCGGCCACCACCGGCTTGCTGCAGTTCTCGATCGCGAGGCAGACCTCGGGCAGCGACGGCGGCTGCGGCGTCTGGCCGAACTCGCGGATGTCGGCGCCGGCGATGAAGTTGCGTCCGGCACCGACGATCAGCACGGCCTTCGCCTCGCGGTCGGCCTCGGCCGCCGCAATGGCTGCCGCCAGGCCGCGCCGGACATCGACGCCCAGCGCATTGACCGGCGGGTTGTCGATGGTCACGAGCAGCACGTCGGCTTGGCGCGTGAAGCTCACGGGGGAAGCGGAAGAGGGGGGGGTCTGGGCCATGGTGTGTCTCCGATTGCTTGACAGGACGGTTCATCCAGGATGAACCCAGCATTCTTGATCCGGCTCCCGCCTTTGACAATTGCATTTGCCATTGACAGACTGTCAAAGGATTTTTGACACAATGAGGCGCCATGGACCTGCAATCGCTGACCCTGCTGGTCGAGATCCTCGATGCCGGCAACCTGAGCGCGGCGGCACGCCGGCTCAAGATGAGCCGCGCCAACGTCAGCTACCACCTGAACCAGCTCGAGCGCTCGGTCGGCGCCCAGCTGGTGCGCCGCACCACGCGGCGTGCCGAGCCGACCGAGATCGGCCTGCGCCTGTACCAGCATGGCCTGGCGATCCAGGGCGAGCTGCTGGCGGCGAGGGAGTCGGTCACCACGCTGGGCCAGAGCCTGCAGGGCCGGGTGCGCCTGAGCGTGCCGAGCGGCTACGGCCAGCTGGTGATGTCGGGCTGGCTGATCGATTTCAAGCGGATGTACCCGGGCATCGTGCTCGACGTGCTGTTCGAGAACCGCATCGAGGACCTGCTGCGCGACGAGGTCGACATCGCGATCCGCGTGGTGCCGGAGCCGCCGCAGAACCTGGTGGCCCGAGAACTCGGGCCGGTGCGCTACGTGGCCTGCGCATCGCCCGCCTTCGCCGGGGCGAACGGGCTGCCGACCCAGCTCGACCAGCTGCACGGGGCGCCGGTCGTGACCTCGGCGGTGGTCGGGCGGCAGTTGCGCGTCTCGGCCTACCAGGGCGAGGAGCGGCGCGAGGTGATCCTCGAGCCGACGCTGATCTCGGAGAACTTCCTGTTCCTGCGCCAGGCGATCCTGGCCGGCCTGGGCATCGGGCTGGTGCCCGACTACGTGGTGCAGGACGACGTCCGGCGCGGCGAGGTCGTGACCACGCTGGACGACTGGCGCCTCAGCATCTTCGGCACCCGGATGTACATGCTGTACATGCCGAACCGGCAGCACACGCGGGCCATCCGGACCTTCATCGATTTCATCCTCGAACGGGTGCGGGGAGTGGCGGCCGCGGAAATAGTGTGAACAGGCTCTAGTCATGGGCATGCTTTCTGCTGCATCGGCAGGATGAACGACACCGCAATCCCCTTGCCGATCCCCATGGCTCATCGCCCCATTGAACTGTCGATCGACCCGCAGCGTCTGTGGGCCTCGCTGATGGAACTGGCCCGGCTCGGCGCCACCGACAAGGGCGGCGTCTGCCGCCTGGCCCTGACCGATCTCGACCGCCAGGGCCGCGAACTGTTCGTGCGCTGGTGCCGCGAAGCCGGCTGCAGCGTGCGCGTCGACGCCATCGGCAACCTGTTCGCGCGCCGCGCCGGGCAGGACGCCAGCCGCCCGGCCGTCGCCACCGGCAGCCACATCGATACCCAGCCGACCGGCGGCAAGTTCGACGGCAACTACGGCGTGCTGGCCGGCCTGGAGGTGCTGCGCACCTTGAACGACGCCGGCATCCGCACGGTGGCGCCGCTCGAAGTCTGCGTCTGGACCAACGAAGAGGGCTCCCGTTTCGTGCCCGTGATGATGGGTTCGGGCGTGTACGCCGGCGCCTTCACGCTGGACCATGCGCTCGAGGCGACCGACCGCGAGGGCGTCAGCGTGAAGGACGCGCTGAAAAGCATCGGCTTCGCCGGCACCGAACCCGCCTTCGTCGACGAGGGCGCCCCGCGCTTCGGCGCCTACTTCGAAGCCCACATCGAGCAAGGCCCGGTACTCGAAGACGCCGACATCCCGCTCGGCGTGGTCACGGGCGCGCTCGGCCAGCGCTGGTACGACGTGGTCGTCACCGGCCAGGAAGCCCACGCCGGCCCGACGCCCATGAGGCTACGCCGCGACGCCCTGCAGGCCGCCACCGGCCTCATGCAGGAGGTGCAGAAGATCGCGATGGAAGAGCAGCCCGACGGCCGCGGCACCGTCGGCTATGTGCAGGTGCATCCCAACTCGCGCAACGTGATCCCCGGCAAGGTGACCTTCACCGTCGACCTGCGCCACGGCGACGACGAAGGGCTGAGCCGCATGGATGCGCGCATCCGCGGCGCCTGCGCGGCGGTGCAGGCGGAGGGCGGCGTCACCGTCGGCATCGAACAGACCGTCTACTTTCCGCCGGTGCGCTTCGCCGAATCGCTGGTGAGCGCCGTGCGACAGGGAGCCGAGCGCGCCGGCCTCAAGCATCTGGACATCGTGAGCGGCGCGGGCCACGACGCCATGTACGTCGCTCGCACCGCGCCCGCCGCGATGATCTTCGTGCCCTGCAAGGACGGCATCTCGCACAACGAGATCGAGGACGCCAAGCCCGAGCACCTCTCGGCCGGGGCCAATGTCCTGTTGCACGCGATGCTCGAGCGAGCGGGCATCGCGGCGTGACGCTGATCGCCAGGCCGCTCACGGCCGAAGGCTTCGCACCCTATGGCACCGTGGTCGCGGCGCCGGAGGCCACGGGGCGATGGATCAACGGCGCGACGACCGAGCGCTTCGACCTGGTGGTGGTCGAGCGCTCGGCCGCTGCGCTCGATGGCGATGTCTGCGGGCTATCGGCGCCCGCCAGCGGGCACTGGGACGCCTGAGTTCAAGCCGCGATCCGCTGCGCCGCATGGATGCAGCGCGCACGATGGCCGGGCGCGACTTCGATCGCGGGCGGCAGCGCGGCGCGGCAGGCCGCGGTGGCCAGCACGCAGCGCGCGGCAAAGGCGCAGCCCGGAGGCAGCGCCGACAGGTCGGGCGGTGCGCCGCCGATGGTCTCGAGCCGCGTGCCGCGCGTCATCGCGCCGTGCGCGCGGCTCTTGAGCAGCGCGATCGTGTAGGGATGCCGCGGCGTCAGGATCAGCTCGCGCGCCGTGCCTTCCTCGACGATGCGCCCCGCGTACATCACCGCGATGCGGTCGGCCACCTCGACCGCGGCGCCGATGTCGTGCGTGACGAAGACCACCGACAGGCCGAGGTCGCGCTGCAATTCGCGCAGCAGCAGCAGGATCTGGATCTGCACCGTGGCGTCGAGCGCGGTGGTGGGTTCGTCGGCCAGCAGCACCTTCGGGTTGCAGGCGAGCGCCAGCGCAATCATCGCGCGCTGCCGCATGCCGCCCGACATCTCGTGCGGATAGGCCGCGAGCCGCCGCAGCGGGCTCGGGATGCGCACCTTCTCGAACAGCGCGAGCGCGCGTGCCGACGCTTCCGAGCGGCTCGCACCGTCATGGCGGCGGATGGCCTCGACGATCTGCGCGCCGACGGTGTAGACCGGGTCCAGCGCCAGCAGCGGCTCCTGGAAGATCATCGCGACTTCCTTGCCGCGCATCGCCGCCAGTGCGCGCGGCCCCATGCCCAGCACGTCCTGCCCGTTGACCTCGAGCTTGCCGCTGATGCGCGTGCCGCGTTCGGGGTGCAGCCGCATGAGGGTGCGAAGCGTCACGCTCTTGCCCGAGCCGGACTCGCCGATCAGCGCGACCACCTCGCCCTGGCGCAATTGCAGGTCGACGCCGTTGACGGCCTCGATGCGCTTGCCCGGTGCGATGAAATTCACCCGCAGGTCCTTGAGTTCGACCGCGAGCGGCGGGACGGGGTTCGAAGCGGTGTCAGACATGAGGGGAGGCCTGCGCGACGGTTTCTTCGGTCATGTCGGGGAAGTCATCGGCGGGCGCATAGCCCGACCCGGGCTGCCAGCGCAGGCAGGCCACGCCGTGATCCGGCGCGGTCTCGACGAAGGCCGGCATCTTCTGGCTGCACACCGGCTGTGCGAAGGCGCAGCGCGTATGGAAGCGGCAGCCGGAGGGCGGATCGATCGGGTTCGGCGGGTCGCCCGCGAGCGGCGCCTCGGTGCTGCGCTGCATCGGGTCGCCGCTCGGCATCGAGCGCAGCAATGCACGCGTGTACGGATGGCGCGGCGCGTCGAACACCTGTGCGGCGGTGCCGACCTCGACCACCTGGCCGAGGTACATCACGAGCACGCGGTCCGACATGTAGCGCACCACGTGCAGGTCGTGGCTGATGAAGAGATAGGTCAGGCCGAAGTCGCGCTTGAGGTCCTCGAGCAGGTTGAGCACCTGCGCCTCGACCGACTTGTCGAGCGCGGACACGGCCTCGTCGAGGATCACCAGCCGGGGCTCGAGCGCCAGGGCGCGCGCGATGTTCACGCGCTGGCGCTGGCCCCCGGAAAGCTCGTGCGGATAGCGTCCCGCGAAGCGCGCGGGTTCGAGCCCGACGCGTGCCAGCAGGTCGTGGGCGCGGTGCAGCGCCTCGCGCGCCGACACGCCGTGCACCGTCGGCCCGAAGGCGACCGAGTCCTCGATCGTCATGCGCGGGTTGAGCGACGAATAGCTGTCCTGGAACACCATCTGCGTCTGGCGCCTGAAATCGCGCAGCGGAAGATCGCGCGCGCCCACGCCGGCGCCGTCGAACACCAGCTCGCCGCTGTCCTGCCGGATCAGCTGCATCAGCAGCCGCGCGGTGGTCGACTTGCCGCAGCCCGACTCGCCGACCACGCCGAGCGTCTCGCCCTTGCGGATCTCGAAGCTCACGCCATCGACCGCGCGCACGGCGGCCCCAGGGCCGCGGCCGAAGCCCAGGCCGCCGCGCTTCAGCGGAAAGTGCTTCTGCAGGTTCTGCACGCGCAGCAGCGGCTGGCGCGGGCCGCCGACGTCGCGCGGGTCGTCGAATGCGCGAGGGTGTCTCATTGGATAAGCTTCGCGCGGCAGCGCTTCGGTATTCGCCTTCGGAGCGGCCGGGTGGCTCATTGCTTCACCTCCATCGCCGCGCGCAGGCCGTCGGCCAGCATGTTGAAGGACACCGAGGTCACGAAGATCAGGGCACCGGGCAGTGCCGCGATCAAGGGCTGGCTGTAGATCGCGGTGCGCAGCGTATTCAGCATCAGGCCCCACTCGGGCTGCGGCGGCTTCACGCCCAGGCCCAGGAAGGAAAGCCCCGAGGCCAGGATCATCGACACCGAGATCAGGCTGGTCGCATACACGAAGATCGGCCCGATCACGTTGCCCAGCACATGGCGGCGCACGATGGTGAAGGCCGAGGCGCCGGAGGCGCGCGCCGCGTCGACGTAGTCGCTGCGCCGCACCTGCGTCGTCACGCTCTCGGCGATGCGCGCGATCTGCGGCACGAAGACCACGGTGAGCGAGATCAGCGCGTTGGTGATGCCGGCGCCGAGCGCGCCCGACAGCGCGATCGCCAGCAGCACCGACGGGAAGGCGTAGAGCACGTCGATGCAGCGCATGATGACCGTGTTGGTCTTGCCGCCGGCATAGCCCGCCAGCACGCCGAGGGCGCTGCCGATGGCAAAGGCCATGATCACCGGCGCGATGCCCATGAAGAGCGACAGCCGGCCGCCGAGCATCAGGCGCGACAGCAGGTCGCGGCCGAGCTCGTCGGTGCCGAGCGGAAAGCCCTCGGTGCCGACCGGCCGCAGCCGCTTGAACATCGAGGTGGCGAAAGGGTCGGCGGGCATGATCCAGGGCGCCAGCAGCGCGATCAGGACCAGCGCAAGAATGATCGCCGCGGCGGTCATGGCGACCGGGTTGCGCGCCAGCCGGCGCAGCACGTTGGCACCGTGGCTGCGCGAGCGCAGCACCGGCACGGATGCCGCGGAGGGTGCGGGTGTTGGAAGTACGGCGGCCATGTCGATCGTTGCGTCGGAGGGGTGCGTCATCTTTCGATGCGGGGGTCGAACAAGGTCTGCAGCACGTCGACCAGCAGGTTCAGGCCCACGAAGAACATCGCCAGCACCAGGATGGTTCCCTGCAGCAGCGGCAGGTCGCGCTGGAAGATCGCCTGGTTCAGCAGGAATCCCGTACCGGGCCAGGCGAAGACCGTCTCGATCAGGATCGAGCCGCCGAGCAGGTAGCCCAGCTGCAGACCCATCACGGCGAGTGCGGTCGGCGCGCAGTTCTTGACGACGTGCTTGAACACGCCGAAGTCGCCCAGGCCGCGCGCGCGCAGGCCGATCACGAACTCCTGCGAGAGGATGTCGGCCACCAGCGCGCGCACCGTGCGGGCGACGATGCCCATGGGGATGAAGGACATGGTGAGCGCGGGCAGGATCAGGTACTTGACGTGCTCCGCGTTCCACTGCCACATGCCGGAGCCGTCGGGTCCGGCGCCGGTCGCCGGCAGCCACATGAGCTTGGCCGAGAAGACGATCACCAGCACCATGCCGAGCCAGTAGTGCGGCAGGCTGACGCCGATGACCGAGACGAAGGAGGCCGCGCGGTCCATCCACGAGTTGCGGAAGTAGCCGGCGACGAAGCCGAACAGCGCACCGAAGGCGAAGCCGATCAATGTCGCGAGTGCGGCCAGCATGAAAGTGTTGCCGACGGCCTTGAACACCTCCTGCGTCACGGGCCGCGCCGTGGCGATCGAGGTGCCCAGGTCGCCGTGCAGCGCCCGCCAGAGCCACAGGCCGAACTGCGAAGGCCAGGGCCGGTCGAAGCCGTAGAGCTTCATCATCTGCTGCTGCAGGTCGGCGGAAGCGTCCGCCGGAAGCACCGACACCAGCGGGTCGCCGGGCGCGATGTGGACCAGCATGAAGCACAGGAAGGCGACGCCCAGCATGATGGGCAGGGCGTAGCCGATGCGGCGCAGGAGATAGGCAGTCACGCGCGGCCCGGGGGTCAGTCCATCGTCATCGTGGCGATGTCGATGAACCAGCTCTGAGGCTGCACCACGCCCTTGATCCTGGGCGACAGCGCGCGCGGACCGACGTCGTGGGCGACGAACAGGAACGGTGCCTCGTCGACGATGCGGGCCTGCAGCGCGGCCAGGGCCACGTCGCGCTGCTTCTCGTCGAAGCTGGTGCGGGCCTTGTCGACCAGCGCATCGACTTCAGGGTTGCTGTAGTAGCCCCAGTTGTTCGACGCCGGCGGGAAGGCCTTGGTGCTGACGAAGCGGACCATCGCGAAGAACGGGTCCATGGTGGCGGCGCTCACGTTGGTGGCATGGGCGCCGTGGGCGCCGGCGTCCTTGGCGCCGAGGCGCCAGCCGGAGAACAGCGTGTTCCATTCGACCACGTCGAACTGGACGTCGAAGAAGCAGTCCTTGAGGCTCTGCTGCATGAATTCGTTCATCGGCAGCGGCTGCATCTGGCCCGAGCCCGACGCCGAGGTCTGCACCTTGATCTTGACCGGCTTGGCGGCCGAGTAGCCCGCCTCGGTCATCAGCTTGCGCGCCGCGTTGGCGTCGTACCTGATCTGGAACGAAGGGCTGCCTCGCCACGGGTTGCCCGGCTCGACGATGCCGGTGGCCTCCGCCATCAGGCCGCCCAGCAGCTCCTTCATGGCGCTGCGGTTCACGCACAGATTGGCGGCCTGGCGCACGCGCTTGTCGGCAAAGGGCGAGTCGGGCAGCAGCGAGAACTGCCACGGCCACAGGTGCGGCTGCAGGTTGCTGTAGAGCTTGAAACCGCGTGCCTTGATGGCGTCGAGCGCATCGGGTGCGGGGGCTTCGATCCAGTCGACCTGGCCCGACAGCAGCGCCGCGGTGCGCGAGCTGGCTTCGGGCAGCGGCAGCAACACGACGCGGTCGATCTTCGGGCGGCGCTTGGCATCCCAGTAGTCCGAGTTCCTGACCATTTCGAGGCGTTCGCGCGGGACGAACTTCGATGCCTTGAACGGCCCGGTGCCCGATGCGTCCGCCGCGAAGGCGGTCCAGGCCTGCTTGCTGCGCTCGGCCTTGTCGGTCACGCCGGCGGGCACGGCGGCGAGTTTCTTCTCCCAGTGGGCGGGCGAGGCCATGAACAGGTTCGTGAGGTTGATCGGCAGGAAGGCGTCGGGCTCGGAGGTGGTGAACTCGACCGTCAGGTCGTCGATCTTGCGGGCGGTGCGCAGCGTCGGCATGCGCGAGGCGGTCACGCCGATCTGCGCCGGGTCGAACTGGGGCGCGTCCTTGCGCAGCACCTTGTCGACGTTCCAGACCACGGCATCGGCATTGAACGGCGAACCGTCATGGAACTTGACGCCCGGGCGCAGCTTGAACACCCACTTGGTGCGGTCCTTGTCGTCGACGGCCCACGAGACGGCGAGATCGGCGATCACGACGCTGGCCTTGGTGGCCGAGCTCAGGTCCCATTGCGTCAGGCTGTCGTACATCGGGATGCCGGTGAAGCGATTGCCTTCGTAGCCCTGGTCGGGCTGGCCCGAGGTGCGCGGGATGTCGCCGGCGGTCATGGCGATGCGAAGGACCTTCTCCTGGGCCAGGACGGCGCTGCTCGCGAGCGACAGTGCGGCGATCAGCAGGGCACCGGCGCGTGCGCCCCGTCGTGGGGTGGGCGAGGGCGGCAAGGATTGGATCTTCATGGGAGGGTCGACCTTTGAGTTGCGGGTGTGACCTCCACGAAGCAATTGACATGCCAGTGATTTCGCGTTCAGGAAAATCGATAATCGATACAAAAATAGCTTTTAGCGATAGATGCCCGCCCACCCCCTACCGGGGGCGCAGTCAGCGGCCCGGCGAAGCCGGTTCCGCGACAGCCCCTGCGCGCTGCTCGCAGCTGAAGAAGAAACACGGCGCCAGTATTCCCCGGCCGGCGCAGCCAGGCCCGTTGGTGAAACACCGCGGATCTGGCTTTGCCAGGCCGCTGGTGTTGCCCCCGGCAGGGGGTGGGCGCCCGGACACGAAGTGCCGGGCAACCTGGGGGCGAGTTATGTCAGTGCGCGACAGCGCTGGAAATGGCGCGCGCGCACTCGATCACCATCGGTGCCAGTTTCCGCCGGGCTTCCTCCATCGTCCAGCGGCTGGTCGGTGGCGAGACGTGCACGGCGCCCAGCGCCTCGCCCCTGGGGCTCACGATCGGCGCGCCGATGCCCATGTCGCCGAGAAACAGTTCCTCGGCGTTGGTCGCGTAGCCCACGCGGCGGCATTCTTCGATGCGCGCCATGATGGCCGGCACGTCGGTCAAGGTCGCCGGCGTGCGGGCCGCGCGGTCTGCCGCCCGCAGCGTCGCCAGCACCTGCTCGTCCGGCAGGCAGCTGAGCCAGGCCCGGCCGGAACTGGTGCAGTACATCGGAATGCGCATCCCGACCGGTGTGAGCACGGGAATGAATTTCGACGTGACCAGTTGTGCGACATAGACCATGTCGTCGTCCACGGGCTCGGTCACGCTCGCGGTTTCGCCGCTGGCGTTCGCGAGTTGCGACAGGTACGGGTTCGCGATCTTGATCAGTGCATTGCCTGCCAGGTAGTTGAAGCCCAGCTCGAGGGTCCGTGGCAGCAGCCGGAAGCGCCGCGTCTGCGGATGCTTGCCCACATAGCCCAGCACCTGCAGCGTGTGGACCGTGCGCTGCGCCGAGCCCTTGCTCATGCCGGTGCGCTCGGCCAGTTCGGCCAGCGTCATGGTGCGGTGCGTGCCGTCGAAGGCGCGCAGCACGGCCAAGCCTTTTTCGAGCGACTGGTTGAACAGTGGGTCGGTCGTCGCCGGCGCCGCAGCGCGGCGCGCTGGACGCACGGGAGTCTTGCTGGCCATGGTGTATGTATATATATTGGAATCGATTATCGATTCTATGAAGCCAGCACGTTGCATGCCTGCCCGCCAGACGACAATCCTCTCCCATGACCGTTTCCCCCGACATCCTCACGATCACCCGCCCCGATGACTGGCACCTGCATGTGCGCGACGGCGCCGCGCTCGCAGCCGTGCTGCCGCATTCGGCGCGGCAGTTCGGCCGCGCGCTGATCATGCCGAACCTGCGCCCGCCCGTGACCACCGCGCAGCAGGCGCTCGACTACCGCGCCCGCATCCTCGAAGCGCTGCCCGCCGGCTCGTCATTCCAGCCGGTGATGTCGCTGTACCTGACCGACAAGCTGCCGCCCGACGAGATCGAGCGCGCCGCGGCGGCCGGGGTCCGTGCCCTCAAGCTCTATCCCGCCGGCGCCACCACCAACAGCGATGCCGGCGTGACCGACATCCGGAAGACCTATGCCACCCTCGAGGCGATGCAGAAGCACGGCCTGCTGCTGCTGGTGCACGGCGAGGTGACCGACCCGGCGGTCGACCTGTTCGATCGCGAGGCGGTCTTCATCGACCGCGTGCTGATCCCGCTGCGCCGCGACTTCCCCGAGCTCAAGGTGGTGTTCGAGCACCTGACGACGAAGGAGGGCGCCCACTACGTGCGCGACGCCAATCGCTTCACCGCCGCCACCATCACGGCGCACCACTTGCTCTACAACCGCAACGCGATCTTCACCGGCGGCATCCGGCCGCACTACTACTGCCTGCCGGTGCTCAAGCGCGAGACGCATCGCGTGGCGCTGGTCGAGGCCGCCACCAGCGGCGGCGACCGCTTCTTCCTCGGCACCGACAGCGCTCCCCACCCGGCGCACCTGAAGGAGCACGCGCTGGGTTGCGCCGGCTGCTACACCGCGCTGACCGCGCTCGAGCTGTACGCCGAGGCCTTCGACAACGCCGGCGCACTCGACAGGCTCGAGGGCTTCGCGAGTTTCCATGGCCCCGACTTCTACGGCCTGCCGCGCAACACCGACACCGTGACCCTGCGGCGCGAAAGCTGGACCGTGCCCGAGACCGTGCCCTACGGCGACGCCACCCTGAAGCCCCTGCGCGGCGGCGAGACCGTGGCCTGGAGGCTGGCATGAGCGCCGCGCCGGGCCGCCCCAAGCAAGCTCGCTCCCCCTCGGGGGGCAGCGAGGACACGCAGTGCCGAGCGCGGGGGGTGGCATGAAAGGTGCCCCGCGCGTGGTGCTGCTGGTCGATGCCGACAACGTCTCGGCCGACGTGATCGAGCAGGCCGTGGAGCGCACCCTGGCCGAGCACGGCGCCGTCCACGTGCGGCGCGCCTACTGCAATGCCGAGACCGCGCTCAAGCAGCAGTCGCTTTTCAAGCGCTTGTCGATGCGGCCGATGGTCAACCTATCGGCCGGCAAGAACAGCACCGACATCGCGCTCGCGGTCGACGCGATCGACCTGGTGATCGCCGAGCGGCCGGACATCGTGGTGCTGGTGTCCTCCGATTCCGATTTCGCGCCGCTGGTGATCCGGCTGCGCGAGAAAGGCTGCCGCGTCTGCGGCATCGGCCAGCAGGGCAAGACCGGCGAGGAGACCGTGGCGATCTACGACAGCTTCGCCGACCTGCAGCATCACTCTGCGTCGGCGAAGGCGGCGGTGGCCAGGCCCGCCGCCAGGCAGGCTGCCAAGGCAGAGCCCGCGCCCAAGCCCGCCGCCAAGCGCACCGCCCGTGCGCCGCGGCGCGCCAAGGCCGAAGCACCCGCGCCGGCGCCGCGCGCGCCGGTGCTGCCCGACGACGTGCTGCATATCCTCGATGCGGTGGCCGAGCTGGGCATGGGCAACAAGGTCGAGCTCAACGTCGCCGCCGAGCGGCTTCGCGCCGCCAAGCTGCTCGGCAAGAGCGCGAGCTCGCCGAAGCTGTTCAAGAAATACCCCGAGCTGTTCCTGCTGACGCCCGAGAAGACGCCCAACAAGGTGCAGTACATCGGACCCCTGCCAGCCTGAGGGTGGCCCCCACGCGCCGTCACTTTGTGTACTCGCTGCCCCCCGAGGGGGCGCAGTCCGCCTTGGGGCGGCCCGGCGGCGGCCTGGCCCCCACGCTCCGTCACTTCGTGTACTCGCTGCCCCCCGAGGGGGCGCAGTCCGCCTTGGGGCGGCCCGGCGGCGGCCTGACTATCCAATGGCTGCCGGCCTGACCATCGACGCGACCCCGCCCTGGCTGGCGCCCTTCGCTTCATGCGCGCGGCGGGTGGCCGCGAGGACCGCGGCCGGCGACAGCGTGGCCCATGCGCTCTCGGCCGAACGGGCCGCCATTGCGTTGTCGGGCGGACCCTTGCGCTTCGTGGCCGGCGACAGCGCGCCGCCCGGCGAAGCCTACGAGGCCTACATCTTCCGCACCGCCCGCGTGCCGACGCGCGACAACCTGCACGATCTGTTCAATGGGCTGGTCTGGCTGCACTGTCCGCTCGCCAAGCGGCGGCTGAACGAATTGCAGGCGGCGGAGATCGCGCGTGCCGGCATCGGCGCCACACGGGGGCCGCTGCGAGACGCGTTGACCCTCTTCGACGAGAACGGTGCCGTGCTCGAAGCCCCGCCGGCCCTGTGGGAGGCCTTGATTGCCCGCGACTGGCAACAGCTCTTCGTCACCGGGCGCGCTTTGTGGCGCGATGCGCGGCTGCAGGTGTTCGGCCACGCGCTGCTCGAAAAGCTGGCCGCACCGCGCAAGGCGGCCACGGCGCATGTGCTGGTGGCGCCGGGCCCCAACCCGTCCCTCGGCCCCGAAGATGCCCGGATCGCGGCGGTGCTCGATCCCGCGTGGCTCGCCACCAAGCCTTTCGTGCCGCTGCCGGTGCTGGGCGTGCCCGGCTGGTGGGCGCCCAACGAGGCGCCCGCCTTCTACGATGACGCGTTCGTGTTCAGGACGAAGGGAGCCGCGGCTTCTCCTGCGTGAGCGCGCCTGGGCGCGCCGCATCGACATGTCCTCGTTAGGCGACAGGTCGGCCTTGCCGGTGTCGAAGCAGACCGGACCGGCACCTTGGCGGCGGGACCGGGGTCGGCTTGCCCGGCGGGCGCGTCAGAGGAGCGCATTGCGGCACTTGTGCACATTCAGGGGCGCGATTTCCTTCTGAATCCTATTGGTATTTGCTGCTTTCGTCGTGCTGCGGGACTTAATCTCGCTCCCCATGATTGCTCCTATGATGGTGCCGCATGCATGCGCCGTGCGGGCCCCAGAAGCAACAACGACAGCCGAGGACTGATGCGCAAACCCTTGCAACCCGGGCGGCAACCCCTATGTCCAGAGGCGGAACGCCGCCTGTTCCCACGGAGAATCCAACTTGAAACGCATCCTTCTTTTTGTCCTGACCAACGTCCTGGTGGTCGCGGTGCTGGGCGTGGTCGCCAGCCTGCTCGGCGTCAACCGCTTCCTCACGGCCAACGGGCTCAACCTCGGGGCGCTGCTCGGCTTCGCCCTGGTCATGGGCTTCGGCGGCGCGATCATTTCGCTGCTCATCAGCAAGCCGATGGCCAAGTGGTCGGCCGGCGTGCGGATCATCAACGACCCGCAGTCGCCCGACGAAGCCTGGATCGTGCAGACCGTCAAGAAGCTCGCCGACAAGGCCGGCATCGGCATGCCCGAGGTCGGCATCTTCGAGGGCGATCCGAACGCCTTCGCCACCGGCGCGTTCAAGAATTCCTCGCTGGTGGCGGTCTCGACCGGCCTGCTGCAGAACATGACGCGCGAAGAGGTCGAGGCGGTGATCGGCCATGAAGTGGCGCACGTCGCCAACGGTGACATGGTCACGATGACCCTGATCCAGGGCGTGATGAACACCTTCGTCGTGTTCCTCTCGCGCGTGATCGGCTATGCGGTCGACAGCTTCCTGCGCCGCAACGACGAGCGTTCGTCCGGCCCCGGCATCGGCTACATGGTCACCACGCTGGTGCTCGACATCGTGCTCGGCTTCGCGGCCGCGATCGTGGTGGCCTGGTTCTCGCGCCAGCGCGAATACCGCGCCGACGCCGGCGCCGCCCAGCTCATGGGCCGCAAGCAGCCGATGATGAACGCGCTGGCCCGCCTGGGCGGCCTGCCGCCCGGCGAGCTGCCGAAGTCGGTCGAGGCCATGGGCATCACCGGCAAGCTCGGCAGCCTGTTCGCGACGCACCCGCCGATCGAGCAGCGGATCGCGGCACTGCAAAGTTCGCAGGGTTGATCAGCTGGCGCGCGCGGCGACGCTGCGCGCCACCGCTTCCGCGACCCTGATGCCGTCGACCCCCGCTGAGAGAATCCCGCCCGCGTAGCTCGCGCCTTCGCCGGCCGGATACAGGCCGCGCACGTTGAGGCTCTGGAAATCCTCGCCGCGCGTCATGCGGATCGGCGACGAGGTGCGAGTCTCGACACCGGTCAGCACCGCGTCGTGCAGGTCGAAGCCCTTGATCTTGCGGCCGAAGGCCGGAAAAGCCTCGCGCATGGCCTCGATCGCGTAGCCCGGCAGCGCGGCGTGCAGGTCGCCCGGCGTGACGCCCGGCTTGTACGAAGGCTCGACGCTGCCGAGCGCGGCGGAGGGCCGGCCGGCCACGAAGTCGCCCACCAGCTGGCCCGGCGCCCGGTAGTCGCCGCCGCCGAGCATGAAGGCGTTCGACTCCAGCGAGCGCTGCAGTTCGATGCCGGCCAGCGCCGAGCCGGTGCGGCCTTCTTCCCAGCCCGGGAAGTCGCGCGGCTCGATGCCGACGACGATCCCCGCGTTGGCGTTGCGCTCGTTGCGCGAGTACTGGCTCATGCCGTTGGTCACGACCCGGCCCGGCTCGCTGGTCGCGGCCACCACGGTGCCGCCCGGGCACATGCAGAAGCTGTAGACCGAGCGTCCGTTGCCCGCGTGGTGCACCAGCTTGTAGTCGGCCGCGCCGAGCAGCGGATGGCCGGCATGCCGGCCCCAGCGGGCGCGGTCGATCAGGCCCTGCGGATGCTCGACCCGGAAGCCGATCGAGAAAGGCTTGGCCTCGATGTGCACGCCGCGCGCGTGCAGCATCTCGAAGCTGTCGCGCGCGCTGTGGCCCAGTGCCATCACCACGTGGTCGGCGCGCAGTTCGTGGGTTTCGCCCGTGCGCTGGTCGCGCACGACCAGGCCGCGCAGCGTCTTGGCGCCGTCCGGCCCGTCCTCGAGCAGCACGTCGGTCACGCGCTGCTCGAAGCGGATCTCGCCGCCGAGCCGGACGATCTGCTCGCGCATGTTCTCGACCACCTTGACCAGCTTGAAGGTGCCGATGTGCGGGTGCGCGACGTAGAGGATCTCGGGCGGCGCGCCGGCCTTGACGAACTCTTCCATCACCTTGCGGCCGAGGAAGCGCGGGTCCTTGATCTGGCTGTAGAGCTTGCCGTCGGAGAAGGTGCCGGCGCCGCCCTCGCCGAACTGCACGTTCGACTCCGGGTTCAGCACGCTCTTGCGCCACAGGCCCCAGGTGTCCTTGGTGCGCTGGCGCACGGTCTTGCCGCGCTCCAGCACGATCGGCCTGAAACCCATCTGCGCCAGCATCAGCGCGCAGAAGATGCCGCAGGGCCCGAAGCCCACCACCACCGGGCGCAGCGGCAGCGCGGCCGGCGCCTGCACCGGCGGCTGCCAGGCCATGTCGGGCGTCGGGCCGATGCGCGGGTTCTCGGCGAACTTGGCCAGCAGGCGGGCTTCGAGCGCCGGGTCGGCGAACGCGACATCGACGATGTAGACCTGCAGCAGCTCGGCCTTGCGGGCGTCGAAGCTGCGCTTGAAGACCTGGTGGCCGGCCATGGCCTCGACGGCGATGCCGAGGGTGGCGGCGATGGCCTGGGGCAGGGCCGCCTCGTCGTGCGCGAGGGGGAGTTTGATTTCGGAGATTCTCAGCATGTCGTGGCTTGTGTTTATCAAGCAGGGATGCCGATTATCGCAACGCTGGCCGGGTGCCGTGGTGCGCTTCTGGTCAGTTGGGGACAGAGCAAGAACTGCTGCGCAGTTTCTTGGTCTGTCCCGCAAGGTTTCAGTAGGTCGAGGTCAGAGCAAAAACTGCTGCGCGGTTTCTTGGTCTGTCCCGCAAGGTCTCACTCTGTCCCGCAAGGTCTCACGAGGGCAGGAAGCCGTCCACCGACAGGTAGCGCTCGCCGGTGTCGTAGTTGAAGCCCAGCACCACCGCGTGGGCCGGCAGCGAGGGCAGCTTCTGGGCGATGGCCACCAAGGTCGCGCCCGACGAGATGCCGACCAGCATGCCTTCCTCGCGGGCGCAGCGGCGCGCCATCTCTCGCGCCGGTTCGGCGTCGACCTGCAGCACGCCGTCGAGCAGGGCGGTGTCGAGGTTCTTCGGGATGAAGCCGGCGCCGATGCCCTGGATCGGGTGCGGCGAGGGCTGGCCGCCGGAGATCACCGGCGAGGCCACCGGCTCGACCGCGAAGACCTTCAGCTGGGGCCACTTCTTCTTGAGCACGCGGGCGCAGCCCGTGATGTGGCCGCCGGTGCCGACGCCCGTGATCAGCACGTCGACGCCGTCGGGGAAATCGGCCGCGATCTCCTCGGCCGTGGTGTGCTCGTGCACCGCGATGTTGGCCGGGTTGTCGAACTGCTGCGGCATCCAGGCGCCGGGCGTGCCGGCGACGATCTCCTCGGCCCGCGCGATCGATCCCTTCATGCCCTTCTCGCGCGGCGTCAGGTCGAAGCTGGCGCCGTAGGCCAGCATCAGCCGGCGGCGCTCGACCGACATGCTGTCGGGCATCACCAGCACCAGCTTGTAGCCCTTGACCGCAGCCACCATCGCCAGGCCGATGCCGGTGTTGCCGGAGGTCGGCTCGACGATGGTGCCGCCGGGCTTCAGCGCGCCCGAGCGCTCGGCGTCCTCGACCATCGAGAGCGCGATGCGGTCCTTGATCGAGCCGCCGGGGTTGGCGCGCTCGCACTTGATCCAGATCTGTTGCGTCGCGTGGCCGAACAGGCGCTGGATGCGGACGTGGGGCGTCTTGCCGATGGTTTGCAGGATCGTGTCGGCTTTCATGCGGTTTCCTTGGGGGCGGTGCCTGGCTGAAAAAAGAGGATCGGCCATTGTGGCGATAATCCACCGGTGAAGCACGCTGGACCGCCGCTGGTGCAAGTCTCGAAAGAGCGCACTGGAGGAACGTCCGGACTGCACAGGACAGCGCAGGAGCTAACGGCTCCCCACCGCGAGGTGAGGATCAGAGCAACAGAGACGAGTCGGCCCGGGGCAACCCGGGCCGGGTGAAACGGGCAATCTCTGCGCGCAGCAACACCAAGTAGGCCAGCGCACGGAGCGCGGTTCGCCGCGACTTCCGAATCCCGTGGTTCCGCGGATGGCTGGCGGGTAGGTGGCATCGAGCCGTTTGGCGACAAACGGCCCAGAGTAATGGCGGTCACGCTGGGGTCCTGCAAAGGATCTCAGTGCACAGAATCCGGCTTACAGGCGTGCTTCACACTTATTTGGCTCGCCCCCAGGTTGGCTCACTGCGTGTAGCCGCCCACCCCCTACCGGGGGCGGCCCGGCCGCTTGGGAGCGGCCCGGCGCGGCGGGCCCCACGAAGGGAGTGCGCCTCGACGGTCAGATCGCTCAGAAGCGTTCATTGGGCGTCAGGTAGCGCCACTGGCTCGGCAGCAGCCCCGACAGCGGCACGCGGCCGATGCGGATGCGCTTCATCGCCAGGATCTGCAGGCCGGCGTCGTCGCAGATGTGGGCGATCTGGCCCGGGCGGGCGCCTTTCAGCGCGAAGCGCAGGCCGGTGTGGCCCTCGGCCTGCTGGCCGATGCTGACGCGGGCCGGCGAGCGCTCCAGGCGGGCCAGCGTCTCGGGCCCGACCGGGCCGGCGACATCGACCATCACCTCGTGCTCCAGGATGGCGGCGTCTTCCTGCAGCTTGCGCTCGACCCGGAATTCCTGCGTGAAGACCACCAGGCCGCTGGCGCCGGTCTCGAGCGGGGTCATGCAGCGCTGGGCCGCCACGTGCCGCGGCAGGAAGCGCAGGCCGGCGCGCTCGGGCTCGTGGTGATTGGCCGCCACCAGCAGCCGGTGCGCCGTCTCGGTCGCCATGCCGGCCGGCTTGTGCAGCAGCAGCGTGACCGGCACCACGGGCTCGGGCCGGGCGCCGGATTCGATCTCGACCTGCTGATGCGCGTGCACGCGCGCCTGCGGGACCAGCACCGGCACGCCGTCGACGCGCACCGCGCCGTTCTCGATCAGCAGTTCGGCCTCGCGCCGCGAACAGCCTGCCAGTGCGGCGACCCGCTTGGCCAGCCGGATACCTTCGTCGTCGGCATCCTTCATGGCTTGGCCGCCTGCTGGATGCGCTCGACATGCGCCGCCAGCGAACGCGCGGCCACCGGCCACATGCGCTCGGGCACGTCGTCGTAAGCCAGCGGCAGCCACTCCTCGGGCGTTCCCTTCGGCAGCTTCCGCATCACGGCGGCGATCTTCGCCTCGCGCTTCAGGCGGTGCGCCTTCAGGTGGGCGATGGCGGCCCGGGCCTCGCCCATCACGTAGCCGTGCGCGGGCAGGATGAAGCCGACGCGGCCCTCGGCGCAGGCGGTGTCGAGCTTGTCGAGCGAGTCGAGGTAGGCGTTCATGTTGCCGTCCGGTGGATCGACCACGGTGGTGCTGCCGTTCAGGATGTGGTCGCCCGAGAACAGCAGGCCGTCCTCCTCCAGCAGCAGGCACAGGTGGTTGGCCGCGTGGCCGGGCGTGTGGATCGCGCGCAGCGTGTGGGCCGGCACCCGGGTCTCGCCGCTGTCGCTGATCGCCGGCGCGGTCAGCACCAGGCGCTCGCCGTCGTGCAGCACGCGGTCGGGCGTGAAGCGGGCGCTGGAGCGCGCCGTCGGCGCCGAGGCCAGGCCGAGGATCGGCGGCGGGGTGTTGCACAGCTTCTGCAACGGCAGGGCGCCGGGCGAATGGTCGGCGTGCGAGTGGGTGCAGACGATCATCCGGATGTCGCCATGGGTCGCGCGCCACAGCCGGCCGATGTGGTCGAAGTCGTTGGGGCCCGGGTCGATCACGATGTAGCCGCTGTCGGCGTCGCCGACGATGTAGCTGTTGGTGCCGGGACCGGTCATCGCGCCCGGGTTGGGGGCGGTCAGGCGCTGCACGTTCTTCAGCAGCGGCACGGGGTGTTCGCTCTGCCAGTCGAGGGGATGGACGATCTGGCCATCGGGGCTGACCATGTCCAGCTCGCCGAAGGGCGATTCGTGTTCCATGTAGCGGGCCTCCTTCCCGGCCAGCCGGCCCGCGCGCGGACAGCTGGTCCACAGCGGGCCCTCGCCGGCCGCGCGCTGGGCGCAGGCATCGAGCACCGCATCGACCGTCGGATGCGCGACCATGCGTTCCAGCGTGCGCACGGTCGGGAAGATCATGAAGAAGCTGCCGGCGGCGTGGCGCGCCAGCGCGTCGGCCGGCCGCACCCAGCAGGGCTCGAACTGTTCGGTCTCGTCGGCGGTCGGCGTCTGGCCTTCGGGCATGCGCGCCGCCAGGAAGGGCACGTCGAAGCGTTTGGGCAGGTCGCGGTCGGTGATCCAGTGCGCGAAGGTGAAGATCTTGTCGGTCGACAGCCGCAGGCCGCGTTCCGCGCACTGGTCGGCGAAGGCCACCGTGGTGCCGGCGGTGCTGCGGTCCATCGAGGCGACCTCCTCGGCGCTCACGGGCCGGCCGTCGGCGTGATGGGCCAGCAGCACGCCGAGTTCCTCGAAGCTCTCGCGCACGGCGGCGATGGCCTGCGTGAGCTGCACCCGGCTCTGGGTGCGGCGGCGTGTCGCGATGGCGCGTGCCGTGGTGTCGCCCTCATCGATGCGGCCGCCCGGGAAGACATAGGCGCCGGGCGCGAAGCTGGCGTTCGCGGAGCGCCGCGTCATCAGCACCTCGATGCCTTCGGGCGTGTCGCGCAGCAGCAGCACGGTGGCGGCGGCGCGCACGGGCGCCGGTTCGCGCTGGGGATGGAGAAGTTGGGTCGGGCGTACCATGGGTCGCGATTATCGGGAGATCGCGCGGGCCGCGTGCGGCAGCCGCCGTGTGACAGCGCCGCGCGTGATCCCTAGAATGTGCGGATGGGGTCCGCCGCGACATGGCTGATGGCACTGGTCCTCCTCGCCCACGCGGTGGGAGCGGCCGGCGACCAAGCCGTGCCTGCCGCGGCACCCGCGTCCAATTCTGCCGGCACCGTGGTCCTGATGGAACTCGACGGCGCCATTGGCCCCGCCGCGGTCGACCATGTGCGGCGCGGGCTTCGGCTGGCGGCCCGCGAACAGGCCCGGTTGCTGGTGATCCAGCTCGACACGCCCGGCGGGCTCGACACCTCGATGCGCAGCATCGTCAAGGACATCTTGGCCTCGCCGATCCCGGTGGCGACCTTCGTGGCGCCCGACGGGGCCCGTGCCGCCAGTGCCGGCACCTACATCCTCTACGCCAGCCATATCGCCGCCATGGCACCGGCCAGCAACCTCGGCGCCGCGACGCCGGTGGCGATCGGGGCGCCGGCGCCGATGCCGGTGCCGGCAGCGCCGGACGCGATGGCCGCCAAGCGCCTGGCCGACGCCTCGGCCTATCTCCGCAGCCTGGCGCAGCTGCGCGGGCGCAACGCCGACTGGGGCGAGCAGGCGGTGCGCGAATCGGCCAGCCTGTCGGCGTCGGAAGCGCTGCAGAAGAACGTCATCACGCTGATCGCGCAGGATGTGGCCGACCTGCTGCGGCAGGTGGATGGCCGTGAGGTGCGAACCGCGCTCGGCACGCAGCGGCTGGCGACGCAGCATGCGCAGGTGCTGGTGTTCGATGCCGACTGGCGCAGCCGGGTGCTGTCGGTGATCACCGAACCGAGCCTGGCCCTGATGCTGATGATGCTGGGCATCTACGGGCTGCTGTTCGAGTTCTCCAACCCGGGCTTCGTGCTGCCCGGCGTGGTGGGTGCGATCAGCCTGATGCTGGCACTCTTCGGCCTGCAGATGCTGCCGGTCAACTATGCCGGGCTGGGACTGATCTTCCTCGGCGTGGCCTTCCTCGTTGCCGAGGCCTTCCTGCCGAGCTTCGGCGCGCTCGGAGTCGGCGGCATCATTGCCTTCTCGATCGGCGCGGTGCTGCTGATCGACAACGACACCCCGGGTTTCGGCGTGCCGCTGTGGCTGGTGGCCCTGCTGGCCGTGGTCTCGGCGGCCTTCATCCTGCTGGTCGGGGGTATCGCCGCGAAGACCCGGCGGCGGCCGCAGGTGCTCGGCGTCGCGACACTGGTCGGCGCCACCGGCGAGCTGGTCGAGTTCGCCGATGGCGAAGGCTGGGCACAGATCCAGGGCGACTACTGGAAGGTCCGGGGCGCGGACGGCCTGCGCGCGGGCCGCCGCATCCGCGTGACGCGCGTGCAGGGGCTGGCCCTGCAGGTGGCGGAGGACAACACGGAGGGCCCCGCACGGGCTTGAAACATGTTCTTCAATTTCAACGTGGTGCTGTCGGGGCTCTTCGTCTTGCTGCTGGCGATGCTGGCGGCGGCCTCGCTGCGCATCCTGCGCGAGTACGAGCGCGGCGTGGTGTTCCAGCTCGGCCGCTTCTGGAAGGTCAAGGGGCCGGGGCTGGTGATCCTGATCCCCGGCCTGCAGCAGATGGTGCGGGTCGGGCTGCGCGTGATGGTGCTGGACATCCCGAGCCAGGACGTGATCACGCGCGACAACGTCTCGGTCAAGGTCAACGCGGTGCTGTACTTCCGCGTCGTCGATGCCGAGAAGGCGGTGATCCAGGTCGAGAAGTACTTCGAGGCCACCAGCCAGCTGGCGCAGACCACGCTGCGCGCGGTGCTCGGCAAGCACGAGCTCGACGACCTGCTGGCCGAGCGCGAGCGGCTCAACCTCGACATCCAGAAGATCCTCGCGGCCCAGACCGACCAATGGGGCATCAAGGTGACCAATGTCGAGATCAAGCACGTCGACCTCAACGACAACATGGTGCGGGCGATCGCCAGGCAGGCCGAGGCCGAGCGCGAGCGGCGGGCCAAGGTGATCCATGCCGAAGGCGAGCTGCAGGCCGCGGCCAAGCTGGCCGAGGCGGCCGAGATCCTGGGCCGCCATCCGCAGGCGCTGCAGCTGCGCTACCTGGAGACCCTGACGGTGATCGGTGCCGACAAGAATTCGACCATCGTGTTCCCGCTGCCGCTGGAACTGCTCGGGGCGCTGCTGCAGCGGCTGGAAACGCATCCGCGGGCACCCGGCGGCTGACACCGCTCAGCGGTCGAACAGGTCGATGCCGCGCACCAGCCGCTTCGCCAGCCGCGGTTGCCGGAACTGCTCGAGCCACCATTCGAGGGCCCGGCCCTCGTGCTCGCCGCGCCAGGCGACGTACAGAATGTTGGGCTCGCGCGGGTCGGCGGTCTGCTTCTCGACCAGCTCGCCGCGTGCCAGCAGCGAGGCCACGCGATGGCGCGGCAGCCAGCCCACGCCCAGCGCCTCGCGCTGCGCCAGCGCCTTGGCGTGCATGCTCGGCACCGCCAGCGTCGACTGGCCGCCGAGCAGGCCGTAGGCGCTGCCTTCGCTGGCGCGCGAGCTGTCGGCCACCACCACGGCGCGCTGGCGGGCCAGCAGGTCGCGGTCGAGCGGTTCGGCGGCCTTGGCCAGCGGATGGCGCGGCGAGACCGCGAACACCCACTCCATGACCCCGAGCTCGAACCAGCGCAGCCCCGGAATCGCCGGCGGCTCGTTGGTCGCGCCGACGACCAGGTCGGCACGGCCGTCGCGCAGCGCCTCCCAGGTGCCCTTGAGGACCTCGTGCGTCAGCCGCAGGCGCACGCCCGAATTCAGGGCGTCGAAAGCGGCGATCACCGGCAGCAGGGCCTCGAATTCGATCACCTCGTCGGTGACGATCCGAAGCCGGTCCTCCCAGCCGCTGGCGACCTGCCGCACTCGCTGCGACAGCCGCGCCACGTCCAGCGCCAGCCGCGCGGCCTCCTGGGCCAGCAGTTGCCCGGCGGCGGTCAGCTGGAGCCGGTAGCGGCGGCGGTCGAACAGCAGGGCGTCGAAGCGCTCCTCGAGCTGGCGCGCGGCGTGCGAGAGGGTGGACGGCGCCTTGCCCAGGCGGGCGGCGGCACGCGTCAGGCTGCCGCTCTCGCGGATGGCTTCGAGCAAGGCGATCTCGTCGTCGGACAGCATCGGCGCTCCTTGGGGAAGGCGGGCCGAAATCATCGCATGGATGGCGAACATGTTCGACAGAACCGAACGTTTCCATCGGCGGCACGGGACGTCAAGAAGGCCCTGCGGGACGATCATTGCCTCACGGTCCTTTCACCGCACCCTTCAGGAGTTCCTCATGAATCGCTTTCAACACAAGACAGTCCTGGTCACCGGCGGCACCAGCGGCATCGGCCTCGCGACCGCCAAGGCCTTCGCCGCCGAAGGCGCGCGCGTCGTCGTCACCGGCCGCGACGCCGCGGCGCTCGACCGGGCGCGCACCGAACTCGGCGCCGATGCCATCGCCATCCGCAACGACGCCGGCGTGCCCGCGGCGGCGAAGGAGCTCGCGGCGGCGATCGCCGGCCGGGGCTTGACGCTGGACGCCGTCTTCCTCAATGCCGGCATCGCGAAGTTCGCGGGCCTCGCCGATGTCACCGAGGCCTTCTGGGACGAAGCCTTCGACATCAACGTCAAGGGCGTGTTCTTCCAGGTTCAGGCGCTCGCGCCGCTGCTCGGGAAGGGTGCCTCGATCGTGATCAACGGCTCGATCAATGCGCACATCGGCATGCCCAACACCGCGGTCTATGCCGCCAGCAAGGCGGCGGTGATCTCGCTCGCGAAGACGCTGTCGGCCGAGCTGCTGCCGGGCGGCGCGCGCGTCAACGTGGTCAGCCCGGGCCCGATCCGCACGCCGCTCTACGGCAAGCTCGGACTGGATGCGGCGGCGCTGGACGCCACGGCGGCGCAGATCCAGGCGCAGATTCCGCTCGGGCGCTTCGGCACGCCGGAGGAACTCGCCGCCACCGTGCTGCACCTGGCGGCGCCCGAATCGGCCTTCGTCGTGGGCACCGAGATCATCGTCGACGGCGGCATGAGCGGGCTCTGATCCGCCTTGCCCAGGGTGCGGGCCGGGCGGTCGAGACCTCGAGGCGCTCGGCGCGGCCTCAGGCTTCCGGCTCCTCGAAGGCGAAGCCGACGCCGTAGACCGAGCGGATCGCGTCGGATGCCGGCGCCGCGGCGGCCAGCTTGCGGCGCAGGTTCTTGATGTGGCTGTCGATCGCGCGCTCGGCCACGTCGACCGTGTCCTCGTAGGCCAGGTCCAGCAGCTGCGCACGCGAGAAGATGCGCCCCGGCTGCCGCGACAGCGCCTGGAGCAGGCGGAACTCGAGCCGGGTCAGGTTCAGCGCGACGCCGTCGAAGCTGGCGCGCCAGTGCGTGTCGTCGAGCTGCAGGCGCCGGGCTGCCGAGGTCGTCGCACCGGCGCCCGCGCTGCGGCGCAGGACGGCGCGCACCCGCGCCACGACTTCGCGCGGCGAGAAGGGCTTGCAGATGTAGTCGTCGGCACCGAGCTCCAGGCCGAGCAGGCGGTCGACCTCCTCGATGCGCGCGGTGAGCATGATCACCGGGTGCGTGCCGTTCAGGCGGGCGCGCCGCAGCACCTCGATGCCATCCAGCCGCGGCAACATGATGTCGAGCAGCGTGAGATCGGGCGGCTCGTGCAGCATCCGCTCGAGTGCGCGCTCGCCATCGGCGGCACGCTCGGTCTGGTAGCCGGCGTGCTGCAGGTAGTCGACCAGCACCGATGCGATGTCGTCCTCGTCCTCGACGACCAGGATTCTGTTCATTGGAAGCTCCTCATGGCAACGGCTCCGTGTGCGTCAGCGGCAGCGTCAGCACGATACCCACCCCGCCCAGCGGCGACGCCGCCGCCTCGATGCCGCCGCCGTGCGCCTCGACGGTCGCGCGGCAGATCGCCAACCCGAGTCCGGAGCCGCCGAGGGCCCGGTTGCGAGAGGCTTCGCCGCGGAACAGCCGCTCGAACAGCCGCGGCAGCTCGGCGGCCGTGACGCCGGGCGCGCTGTCGTCGAATCGAAGCTCCAGCCGCTGGCTGTCCGCCGGGCCCTCGATCCGCGCGCCGATGCGCAGGCGGCCGCCAGCGTCGGTGTAGCACAGCGTGTTTTCCAGCAGGTTCATGAAGACCAGGTGCAGGCGGTGGGGATCGCCCTGCAGCGCGGGCCGGCGCCGGGCCGACAGCTGTTCGAGCTCGGTGGCATCGATGGCGATGCGTCGCCGCGCGAAGCGCTCGCGCGTCAGGGCCAGAGCCTCCTCGAGCAGGGCCAGCGGGTCCAGCGCGACGAAGGGCGCCGGAGCATCGGCGCGCTCGTGCATGCTGCTGCGCAGGTCGTCGACCAGTTGGCTCAGCCGCATCACCTGCCGGTGCAGGCGCAGCGCGGTCTTGTCGTCGAAGCGGCGCACACCGTCCTGCAGTGCCTCGATCTCGGCCCGCATCGCGGCCAGCGGCGTTCGCAGCTCGTGGGCGACGTCGGCCAGCCAGGCCCGGCGCGAGGACTCGATCCCGTCGAGGCGTTCGGCCATCCCGTTGAAGGTGCGGCCGAGCAAGGCCAGCTCGTCCTGCCCGCGCACCGGCACGCGGGCGTCCAGCCGACCTTGCGCGATGCGTTCGGCGCCCTGCGTCAGCGCCTCGATGGGGGCGAACCAGCGCCGCGCCAGCAGCCACGAAAGCAGCAGCGCGATCGCCAGGCCCGCGATGCCGGTCCAGACCACGAAGCCCGCCTGCCGGGCGACGAAGGCGCGGTCGGCCTCGGTCTCGAGGCCTTCGAGCGGCGCCAGCAGCAGCACGCCGATGACGCGATCGCCGTCGCGCAACGGCAGCCGGGCCGCGGTGGCGGGATCGACCCGGGCGCCGGCGATCCAGTGGTCGGCGGCGTCGACCAGGCCCAGCCGCTGGTAGACCGAGTCCGGACGGTTGCGAGGGTCCCGCATCGCACCCGGTGGCGGCAGCGGCAGGTTCAGGCGCGGCGGCAGCAGTTCGGGCGGCGATGGCCGCGGTCCGCCCGGGTCGGCGAAGGGCGGGCCGTCCTGCCAGGGCGGCGGGCGGAAGTCCTCGGGTGGCCAGGGCGGGATGGTGCGCATGCTGCCGCCGTCGGGGCCGGGGGGCGGCATCTTGCTGTGGGGCGGGCCCTGGCCCCGGAAGGGCTCCATCTGCAGGCGGAACCAGGCTCCCTCGTCGTTGTGCAAGGCGTCCCAGCTGCCCTCGGCGGCGTGGTTCTTCTTCAGGATTTCGGCGAACCAGTCCATGCGCCGGAGCTCCACCTCGGCCACATAGGGGCCGAGTCCGCGCTGCAGGCCGAGCCACGAGAAGCCCGTGAAGATCAGCAGCAGGGCCAGCAGCAGCACGGCGAGCGCGAGGAATATCTTTCGGAAGAGCGTCAGTCGAGGCATGGCGGCGAAGGGCGAACCGCATTTTGCGGCATGGCCCAGGGTGAACGGGCCCTAGACGGCGATCGAGATCGCGATGCTCGCGCTGTAGCCGTTGGTCGCGTCGCCGCTGAAGTCCACCATCTCGAGGGAAGTGCCGTCGCTGAAGACGTTGTCGGTGGCGAAGCTGATCCCATTGAGGTTGGCGACGCTCTGCGAATAGCCTGCCGCGCTGCCATAGATGGCGCGCAGGGTGTCGGTCGGGAACGCGAGCTGCGTGGTCCGGAGCTTGTTGCCGGCCGAGTTGGCCGTCGACAGGCTGCGGTAGATCTCCAGGTGCATGTGAGGCATGCGACCGGCATAGCAGCCGGGCACCACCGTGACGAAGCGCACGCTGCCGTTGCTGTCGGTTTCCTGCACGCCCCGCAGGTGGTTGTCGGCCAGGCTCTGGGTGGTGTAGACGGAATAGGTGCC
>NZ_JBFUCJ010000074.1:0-37219 GCF_056405295.1 Variovorax sp. P1_H2
CCCCCACTGCGTGTGGGTCGCTGCCCCCCGAGGGGGCCGCAGGCCGCCTTGGGGCGGCCCGGCGGCGGCCTGGATCGCCCCCACGCTCCCCCACTGCGTGTGGGTCGCTGCCCCCCGAGGGGGCCGCAGGCCGCCTTGGGGCGGCCCGGCGGCGGCCTGAGTTTCTTCCACCTTTTTCCGGATCACCATGACAGTTTTCGTTCGAAGCGGCGGCCGTGCGGCCGACCAGCTGCGTCCCGTGCGCATCACCCGCGGCTACACCATCCACGCCGAGGGCTCGGTGCTGATCGAGTTCGGCCAGACCCGCGTGCTGTGCACCGCCTCGGTCGAAGAGCGCGTGCCGCCGCACAAGCGCGGCAGCGGCGAGGGCTGGGTCACGGCCGAATACGGCATGCTGCCGCGCGCCACCCACACCCGCAGCGACCGCGAAGCCGCCCGCGGCAAGCAGAGCGGCCGCACGCAGGAAATCCAGCGCCTCATCGGCCGCTCGATGCGCGCCGTGTTCAACCTGTCGGCCCTGGGCGAGCGCACCATCCACCTCGACTGCGACGTGCTGCAGGCCGACGGCGGCACCCGCACCGCGGCCATCACCGGCGCCTTCGTGGCGGCGCAGGACGCGGTCGGCAAGCTGCTGGCCGACGGCAAGATCCAGGCGACGCCGATCATCGGCCACGTGGCCGCGGTCTCGGTCGGCATCGTCGAGGGCACGCCGCTGCTCGACCTCGAATACACCGAAGACTCGGCCTGCGACACCGACATGAACGTCGTCATGACCGGCGCCGGCCACTTCGTCGAAGTGCAGGGCACGGCCGAAGGTGCCGCCTTCTCGCGCGACGAGATGAACCAGCTGCTGGCCCTGGCCGAGAAGGGCATCGTCGAGCTGACCGCGCTGCAGACGCAGGCTCTGGCCGCCTGATGACCTGCGCCCCCTGGCGATGAAACTGGTTCTCGCATCCAACAACGCCGGCAAGCTGGCCGAGCTGCAGGCGCTGTTCGCGCCGCTCGGCGTCGAGCTGGTGCGGCAGTCCGAGCTCGGCGTCGGCGAGGCCGACGAGCCCTTCCGCACCTTCGTCGAGAACGCGCTCGCCAAGGCCCGCCACGCGGCGGCCGCCACCGGCCTGCCGGCCATCGCCGACGATGCCGGCCTGTGCGTCGAGGCCTTCGGCGGCCTGCCGGGCGTCGACACCGCCTACTACGCCACCCGGTTCGGCTACGCCAAGGGCGACGCCAACAACGTGCGCGCGCTGCTCGAGCAGATGGCCGGCGTGCGCAACCGCCGCGCCGCGCTGGTCAGCACCCTGGTCGCGCTGCGCAGCGCCGACGACCCCGAGCCGCTGATCGCGGTCGGCCGCGCGCCGGGCGAGATCACGCGCGAGCCGATCGGCGACAACGGCTTCGGCTTCGACCCCGTGATGTTCCTGCCGCAGTTCGGCAAGACCTTTGCCCAGCTGCCCACCGACGTCAAAAACGCCAACAGCCATCGCGGCCAGGCCGCGCGCGCGATGCTGGCCCTGATGCGCGACCGCTGGCCCATGTCGTGAGCATCGTGATCCCGATCGCCACCGGCGCCGAAGAGGCGGCCAACGGCGCGGCCGGCGCCAACGACGTGCTGCACCTGATGCGCCCGGGGCCGCTGCAGTTCGCGGCGCTGCCGCCGCTGTCGCTCTACGTGCACCTGCCCTGGTGCCTGCGCAAGTGCCCCTACTGCGACTTCAATTCGCACGAATGGCGCGGCGACGCCACCGACCAGGCCCTGCCCGAGCAGCGCTACATCGACGCCCTGGTGGCCGACCTCGACGCCGCGCTGCCGCTGGTGTGGGGCCGCACGGTGCACACCATCTTCATCGGCGGCGGCACGCCCAGCCTGTTCTCGCCGGCCGCCATCGACCGCCTGATCGGCGACCTGCGCGCCCGCCTCAAGCTCGCGCCCGACTGCGAGATCAGCCTGGAGGCCAACCCCGGCACCTTCGAGCGCGACCGCTTCCGCGCCTACCGGGCGGCGGGTGTCACGCGGCTGTCGGTGGGGGTGCAGAGCTTCGACGACGCGCATTTGAAGGCGCTCGGCCGCGTGCACGACCGCGCCCAGGCCATCGCGGCGGTGGAAGAGGCCGCGGCCGCCTTCGACACCTTCAACCTCGACCTGATGTACGCGCTGCCGGGCCAGACCCTGGAAGGCCTCGACGCCGACCTGGGCCAGGCGCTGGCGCTGCAGCCGCCGCACCTGTCGGTGTACCACCTGACCATCGAGCCCAACACCTACTTCGCCAAGTTTCCGCCCGTGATCCCCGAGGACGACCTGGCCTACGACATGCTCGACCGCATCACCGAGCGCACGGCGGCCGTCGGCCTCCAGCGATACGAGATATCGGCCTACGCCCAGAGGGGGCATACCTGTGCGCACAATCTGAATTACTGGCAGTTCGGCGATTACCTGGGGATCGGCGCCGGCGCCCACAGCAAGCTGACGTTTGCGCACCGGGTGGTGCGGCAGGTGCGGTACCGGGAGCCGCGGCTGTACATGGACAACGCGATCGCCGGCCGTGCCGTTGCCCAGAGCGACGAGGTCGGCATCGGGGCCTTGCCCTTCGAATACATGCTCAATGCCCTGCGACTGAAGGATGGGTTTACGCTGGCGGAATTCGGCGAGCGCACCGGRCTGGCCATTACCTCCATCCAGCGCGGTCTCGAGGAGGCCGAGCGCAAGGGTTTGATAGAAAGAGACCTTGCACGCGTCTGGCCGACGACGCGTGGATTCGACTTTTTGAGCGACCTGCAGTCCATCTTCCTGCCGGACTGAAGGGGGACAAAGCCATGGACCATAACAACGACATCGAAGCCCCAGAGACAACGGGCAACGCCAGCATCAAGCGCCGCGCCCGCGGCCGGCCCAGCCCCGAGCAGGCGGCCGCGCTGCGCGAAGCCTTCCTGGCGGCGGCGCTGGAGTCCTTCCTGGACAAGGGCTACTCGGCCACCAGCATCGAGGCCATTGCCCGCGAGGCTGGCGTGGCCAAGATCACCATCTACCGCCAGTTCGACAACAAGGAAGCCTTGTTCCGCGAGGTGGTGCACCGCGCCGTCAGCGACGCCCGCGAGACCATGCAGAACACGCTGGTGCACCGCGTCAGCGACGAGCGGCAGGTGCTGCTCGACCTGGTCGAGCGCATGTACCTGAGCGCCACCGAGCCCAAGACCCTGGCGCTGATGCGCCTGGTGATCGCCGAGGCGGTGCGTTTCCCCGAGCTGGCCAAGTCGCTGTATGCCGAGAACAGCTACGTGCTGGCGCCGGTCGTCGAGTACCTGGCCGAGGCGCACCGCACGGGCCGGCTGCACGTGCCCCAGCCCGAGCTGGGGGCGGTGCAGCTGTCGACCCTGGCCTTCGGCGGGGTGCGCTTCTTCATTTCGAAGCCCCTGGCGGGACCGGAAGAGCGGCGGGTGTGGGCGCAAGGCATCGTGGACCTGGTGCTGCGGGGGTGGGCGCCGGATTCGGCTGCTGAACCGGCCCAAGGCTCAGACTAAAATCCCGACCCTGCCTTCCCGCGCGACGAAGGCAGTCCAGGAGAGTTGGGTGAGTGGTTTAAACCAGCAGTCTTGAAAACTGCCGACGGGCAACCGTCCGTGAGTTCGAATCTCACACTCTCCGCCGGCGGTCTCGCAGGCCGCACTCAAATGCATTCTTCCTAGTAGGAGCCCGGCGGCGGTGTCGTCACCAGCTTGAAGCGTCGCGCCGAGGGGTTCATCCCGACGAGTCTGGCTCGCGTGGCACCGACCAGCCCGCCCACGGACGCCTTGAGTGCATCCATCGCGGGTGAATCGCCCGGGTAGGCGGGCGACAACCCGCACCGGCGCAGGACACGGTTCACTTGGTGTACACGCGCGACCTTTCGCGTGACCGATGTGTAGAAGGTCACGCCGATCGAGATCGACACGCGATCGCCGGGGGAGGTCCAGCCAGGTTCGGAACGCGTCATGTGCGGCGAGGTGCTCGGGAAATAGACGCCGTCGCCCGGGCGCGCATGGAACTCTTGGCTGCGAGCGAGGAACTCTTCCTTGAAGCGCACCTTCCTGAGCGATTGGGTGACGATGAAATCCTCCACCGCGTCGGCCGCGACAAGGGTCCGGTCCCGGTGATCCCAGACGTTTATGACCTTGCGCCCATGCAACTGCAGCCAGAAGTTGTTCTCGCGATCGATATGAAAAGGCGTCACGGAGGGCGGCGCCGACATGAAGACGAACCCATTCACTCGGAAGATGTCGGGCTGTTCAGGCTCGACGCTTCCTCGCATGGTGTCGACAATGTTGAAAAGCAAGGCCTGGTAGCGCGGAATGACTTCGATGTTGTAGAGGGCCACCGTCGAACTCGGCTCCTCCAGACGTTGAAAGACTTCGTCGATGCTGCGCCCATCAGGATGCCGGCTATCGTGCGCGATGGCGGAGGCGACCGTGTTGCCGGGCCTCATGAATCGGCACTGATCAAAGCGCGCGAGCTCCTTGCCGAGCTTGACGAGTTCGGCAATTTGGAAGAGCGGGTGCTCGTGAAAATTGTGATGCAGCGCGGTGATTCTGTGCGTGGAAAAGGCGGCAGGATCATCCGCCCACACGCGATGCGCAGCCAATGGTGGTGCGGCAACATTGCTGATATCGCACATCGACCTCTCCAGTCCGATTCATCGAAACAGGGATACTTTCCGCTACAAAAATGATACGCAGCACGGCCCTGTTACGGCGCATAAATGAATACTTTTGTATTAGGGTTTTCACCGTTGTAAAGCTCGATCCGCATCTTGGGCGCTCGGCCGTTACAGGAATACATCACCACAACCGCCACCATGGGCGCCGGCCTATCGGCGTTGCTTCCAGTGGTGCGGCGATGGTGGTGGCGGCGCGAAATCGGCGCATGGCCTCCGATTCCAAAGCGAGGGCTTCGCGAAGTGCGGCTTGGTCGCCGTGCGTCGCTTGCAACCGAAGCGCCTGGCGCTTCGCTTGATCCGCCTAGCGGGAAAAAAAGTCACCGATGGCCCGGTCTTCTGATGCGCCTTACTCCGGTGCACCAAGTGCCTTCATGTGCGCCACGATCGCCTCGAGTTGCGCGAGGTCGAATACGCCGTTCAGGATCACAGCCCCGGTGTTGAGCACGTCCAACTCCTTGATCGAGCCCTCGACTTTGGGCAGCGGGAATTCCTCGGCCACGCGGACTTCGTGGTTCCTGCGGGCGATTCGCTTGGGGTCTGGGGGCTTGCGGGGCATGCGCCATCGTAGCGCGGCCTACTCGGCGCCAATGGCGGACGGTGGCGTCGTGACGTTTGGCAACCTTCTTCATGGAGCAGACGTCGACGTCGTACGCGGGTAGCACGTTGTTTGCTGCATGGGGCGGTCTTCGCTGCCCTCTCAGGATGATCCCTGTGAACTTCACTCGTTCTTTCTTCTTCAAGTGGGCAGCCGCCGGCACCTTGGCAACTGGCGCGCTTTTCGCCGCGGCGTCAGCGAATGCCCAGGTGAACTGGTCTGTCGGCGTCAACGTGCCTGGTGTTTCGGTCGGCGTGGTCGAGCCTGGCCCCGTGTACTACGAGCCGGCGCCTGTCTACTCGCGTCCTGCACCGCCGGTCTACTATCAGCCGGCGCCCCCGGTGTACTACCGCCCACCCCCGCCCGTGTATGTCCGTCCGGAACCCGTGTACTACGGCCCGCCCGCGCAGGCCTACTACGAGCCGGGCGACCGCTGGCGCCATCGCCATCACCATCGTCGGGATTGGGACGAACGAGGCGATCGGGACTGAACTCGCGAATCGCTCAGGCAGTTCAGCCTCGGGGAGGGCTTTAGTGTGCGCGGCAGCGCATCCGAACCATGGCAATGGTCCAGCCCGACCCGCAAGATCCACCTAATCGGACCTTTCCCAGGTCAACGACCCCTTGATGGGATCTTCCGCCCGTGTCCAAAGCGCACCGCAATGGGGGCACTCGCACTTCGCGATGAATGCGCCGCGGAAATCTCGTTTGACGGAGCGCTCGATCATGGCGCCTTCCCAGGGCCGGCGCGGGTGAGCCTCGATGCGTTCGCACCGTTGACAAGTCTCTTCCATGCGCCCTCCGGTCAAGTTCTTCGGATTGCGCAATATGACCCGCCGGCCCTGTCCTGCTCCTGACTTCCCCATCGAAGGCGCTGTCCGTCCGCCAGAGAATCGGCGGGTTGCGCCGGTGCAAGCGGCAGCGGAGAACGACATCGACGAGCCCGCGGGGCCGCGCCACGGGAAATCCCTCCCCATTCGGCCCTTGAATTGTCGAACGATCTCCTGATAATGCGCATTAGCAATCAGCTAATACGCATAATCAACGTCATTCGTCATCCATGGCTTCCCACCGTCGCGTGACCCAGCTCGACATCGCCAAGCTCGCCGGCGTGAGCCAGGCGACCGTGTCGCTGGTCCTCAACGGCGCCGCGAACGCGCTGGCGCGCATTCCGCAGGAAACCCGCGAGCGGGTGCAAAAGATCATCCGCGAGACCGGCTACGTGCCCGACCCGATCGCCCGGCGCATGGCCAAGGGCGCGAACCGGATCCTCGGCGTGTTCACCTACGAGCCGGCCTTCCCGAGTGCGCAGGCCGACTTCTTCCTGCCCTTCCTGTTCGGCATCGAGGAAGAAGCGCAGTCGCGCGGCTACGACCTGCTCCTGCTCACCGGCGCCGGCCAGGGCGCGCAGCGAAAGATCTTTGCCGAGGAGAGCCGGCTGCGCATCGCCGACGGCTGCATCGTGCTGGGCCGCGCCTTCGACCGCGACGAACTGCAGCGGCTGGTGGCGGGCGACTATCCCTTCGTGGCCATCGGCCGGCGCGAAGACGCGGGCGCGCCCGTGCCCTTCGTCGGCGCCGACTACGCCACCGCCACCGGGCAGCTGGTGCAGCAGGCGCGCGCCCTCGGCCACACGCGCTTGGCCTACCTCGGCCCCACCGATACCGCCGAATCCACGGCCGACCGCTGGCGTGGCTTCCATGCCGCGCTCGGCACCGACCTGCGTATCGCCTTGCACATGACCGACACCGCGGGCACCGATGCCGCGTTGGTGGACGCGGTGCTGCAAAGCGGCGCCACCGCCGTGTTCTGCGTCGAGCTGGCCGATGCGATGCGGCTGGAGGCGGCGGCCCACGCGCGCGACTTGCGCCTGCCGCAGCACCTGTCGGTGATGGCGCTGGGCTCGCACATGCGCGCCGAGAGCAGCCGCACGCGCTTCGCGTCCTTTCGCATCCCGCGCGAGGAGATGGGCCGCCAGGCCACCGCGATGCTGGTGCGGCGCGTCGAAGGCGGCGCGGGCGAGCCGGTGCAGCAGGTGCTGCTGCCCTGCGAGCCGATCGCCGGCGACACCCTGGGGCCGGCGCCGCGCTGAATCCAACGAACAAGCAGGAAGACCGACACAGCATGCAAGAACTGAAGACCGACATCCTCATCGTGGGCGGTGGCCTGGGCGGCGTCGCCGCCGCGCTCGGCGCGCTGGAGGCGGGGCGCCACGTGGTGATGAGCGAGGAGTACGACTGGATCGGCGGCCAGCTCACCAGCCAGGCCGTGCCGCCAGATGAGCACACCTGGGTCGAGCAGTTCGGCATCACCCGGCGCTACCGGCAGCTGCGCAACGGCATCCGCCAGTACTACCGTGACCACTATCCGTTGACCGCGGCCAGTCGTGCCTGGCCGGACCTGAACCCCGGTGCCGGCTGGGTGAGCCGCGTCTGCGCCGAGCCGCGCGTGGGGCTGGCCGTGCTCGAGGCCATGCTCGCGCCTTACCGCGGCGCCGGCCTGCTGACGGTGCTGCAGCCGTACCGCCCGGTGGCGGCGGACACCCAGGGCGACACGGTGCGCGCCGTCACCCTGCGCCACCGCGACGGCGGGCGCGAGGTGACGGTGGCGGCCGCCTACGTGATCGACGCCACCGAGCTGGGCGACCTGCTTCCGCTCACCGGGACCGAGTACGCCAAGGGCTTCGAAAGCCAGGCCGACACGGGCGAGCCGAGCGCGCCGGCCACGGCTCAGCCGGGCAACGTGCAGGCGGTGTCGATCTGCTTCGCCATCGACCATGTCAAAGGCGACCAGACCATCGACAAGCCGAAGAACTACGACCGCTGGCGCACCGTCCAGCCCGGCTTCTGGGGCGGGCCGCTGCTGGGCTTCAAGGCGCCGCATCCGCGCACGCTGGAGATCGTCGAGCGCACTTTCACGCCCAACCCGGACGACGACCCGCTGCGGGTGGACGCCGACCAGCGCAAGGGCGGCGGCGACCACAACCTGTGGACCTTCCGGCGCATCGCGGCGCGCCGCAACTTCGTGCCGGGCGCCTACGCCTCGGACATCTGCTTGGTGAACTGGCCGATGATCGACTACATGGAAGCCTCGATCATCGACCTGCCCGAGGCCGAAAAGCAGCGCCACCTGCAGGCCGCGGCCGAGCTGTCGTACGCGATGTTCTACTGGCTGCAGACCGAGGCGCCGCGCGCGGACGGCGGCACCGGCTTTCGCGGCCTGCGCCTGCGCGGCGACATCACCGGCACCGAGCATGGCCTGGCGATGGCGCCCTACATCCGCGAGAGCCGGCGCATCCTGGGCGTGACGCGCATCGTCGAGCAGCACCTGTCGCATGCCGTGCGCGGCGAGCAGGGCGCGGTGAAGTACCGCGACAGCGTGGGCGTGGGTATGTACCGCATCGACCTGCACCCGTCCACCGGCGGCGACAACTACATCGACGTGCCTTCCTGCCCCTTCGAGATTCCGCTGGGTGCGCTGCTGCCGCGGCGCATGACGAACCTGCTGGCCGGTGGAAAGAACATCGCCACCACCCACATCACCAACGGCTGCTACCGGCTGCATCCGGTGGAATGGAACGTGGGCGAGGTGGCCGGCATGCTGGCCGCGCACTGCCTGAACACCGGCGCGACGCCACACCAGGTGCGGGCGTCGGACGCGCAACTGACCGCGTTCCAGGCGCGGATCGAGCAGGCCGGCGTGCAGCTGCACTGGCCCGACGTGCGGGCCTACTGAATTTCATCGACCCCGACATTCACCAGAACCGAGGAGACACACATGGCCCATCCCATCCGCAAACGTTCGCTGCTGGCTGCCCTCGCCGGAGCGCTGGCGCTGTCCCTGGCCGGCGCCGCGATGGCGCAGGAGGTCAACCTGCGCATGACCATCTGGAGYGCCAACGAGGCGCACCTGAAGCTCTTCAACGACATCGCGGAGGGCTTCAAGAAGGACAACCCGAACGTCAATGTGCGCTTCGAGCCGCTCCCCTTCGAGAACTACACCACCGCGCTGACCACGCAGATCGCCGGCGGCAATGCGCCGGACATGGCCTGGATCTTCGAGACCTCGGCCTCCGACTTCGTCAATTCTGGCGCGCTGGTGCCGCTTACGCCGGCGCTCGATGGCACGGCCGGCTACAACCTGGGCGAGGTACCCGCCAGCGCCACCGAGCGCTGGAGCCGGGACGGCCAGCTCTACGCCTATCCCTTCTCGACCTCGCCCTTCGGCGTGTTCGTCAACAACGACTTGATCAAGAAGGCCGGCGCCAAGACGCCGGCCGAGCTGATCGCCGCCGGCCAATGGACCTGGCCCAGTGCCATCGCTACCGCGCAGGCGGTGGCGCAGTCGCAGCCCGGCAAGGGTGGGTTGGTGGTGCGCGACTTCAACTACCAGGCCTGGCAGTTCCTGTCGTCGGTCACCTACGGCTGGGGCGCCACACCCTGGAGCGCCGACGGCAAGCGCTGCACCCTGGCCGACAAGCCGATGGTGGATGCCTTGACCTTCGTGCACGACGCGGTGTTCAACAAGAAGGCCATGCCCGGCCCGGGCCAGAACGTGGACTTCTTCGCCGGCGATGCGGCCATGACCATCACGCAGATCAGCCGCGCCTCGCTGCTGCCCAAGGACAAGCCCTTCGCCTGGGACTTGGTGCCCCTGCCCAAGGGACCGGTGGGCGAGTACGCGCTGGTGGGGCAGGCCGGCGTCGGCGTGCTCAAGGCGAGCAAGAACGCGCCCGCCGCCACGCGCTTCGTGGCCTACATGACAAACCCGGAGAACTCGGCCAAGCTCGCGCAGTTCTTCCCCTCGGCGCGCAAGTCGCAACTCAACGCGCAGACGCTGGGCAAGACCAATGCGCTGCTGTCGCCGGCCCAGCTGGACGCGGTGGTGGTCTCGGGCATCTCGACCGGCAAGCTGATGCCGGGCCACACCGGCTTCGCGCGCCTGCAGCAGATGGTGCGCTCGGGCATGGACGCGGTCTGGCAGCCGAATGCGAACATCCAGGCGGCGATGCAGTCGGTGTGCGGCCAGATCGGCCCGCTGCTGGCGCAATAGGCGAAAGCGCAGCCGGCGATGCATCGAGCGATGACCGAGCCGCAGCACGCGCCGCGTTCGTTCTGGACGATGGCTCGGCGCGACCGCGCGGCCGGCTACCTGTTCGCCGCGCCGCAGTTGGCCGGCATCGCGCTCTTCGTGTTGCTGCCGCTGGCGCTGGTGTTCTGGTATTCGCTGCACGAGTGGAACGTGCTGGCCAACACCTTCAGCTACACCGGCGCGCAGAACTACCAGCAGCTGCTGCAGGACCCGACGCTGCCGAGCGTGCTGGGTGCCACTGTCCTGTTCTGCGCCGGGCTGGTGGTGTTCAACCTCGGCCTGGCGCTGCTGCTGGCCGTGCTGCTCAACCAGAAGCTGGCCGGCATCACGCTCCTGCGTACGCTGTTCTTCTCGCCGGTGGTGGTGTCGCTGGTGGCCTGGACCATCGTCTGGGGCTTCCTGCTGCAGCACAACGGCGGCATCAACGGGATGCTGGCGCTGGTGGGCATCGAGGGGCCCAACTGGCTGCGCTCGCCCGGCACTGCGATGGTGTCGGTGATCGTGGTGCAGGTGTTCAAGAACGTGGGCCTGAACATGGTCCTGTTCCTGGCCGCGCTGCAGGGCGTGCCGCGCGAGTTGTACGAGGCTGCGCGCATCGACGGTGCGCCGGCGTGGCGCCAGTTCCGGCGCATCACCTTGCCACTGATCAGCCCGACCGTGCTGCTCACCTCCATCATCACCATCGTCGGCTCGCTGCAGGTGTTTGYGCAGATCGCGGTGCTCACGCAGGGCGGGCCGGGCGTGTCGACCACCGTCCTGGTGTACTACCTGTACCAGCAGACCTTCCAGTTCCACCGCTTCGGCTACGGCTCGACGCTGGCGGTGCTGCTGTTCGCCATCGTGGCGCTGCTGACCCTGGCGCAGTGGCAGCTGCGCAGGAGGTTCGTCTTTCATGAACAGTGAACTCTCGCCGCGCGTGAAGGTGGCGCTCTACGGGCTGATGTGCGTGCTGCTCATCCCCTTCGTGTTTCCCACGTGGTGGATGGTGACCTCCTCGCTCAAACCGATCAGCGAGATCTTCGTGTTCCCGCCCCAGCTCTTTCCCGCCCACCCGGACTGGAGCAGCTACCGCCAGGTGTTCAGCATCCAGCCCTTTGCGCAGCAGTACTGGAACTCGGCCTACATCGCCGCCCTGGTCACCGCCGGAACGCTCGTCGTCTCGTCGATGGCCGGCTACGCCTTCGCGCGCATCCGCTTTCCGGGTGCGAATGCGCTCTTCATCGTGGTGCTTACCGGCCTGTTGATTCCTTCGGAAGTCACCATCGTGCCGCTGTTCCAGCTGTTCCTGAAGCTGGGGCTGGTGAACACGCACTGGCCGCTCCTGCTGGTCCCGGTGTTCGGCGCGCCCAGTGTGTTTGCCACCTTCGTGATGCGCCAGTTCTTCATCACGCTGCCGCTGGAGCTGGAAGAGGCGGCGCGGGTGGATGGACTCGGGCGCTTCAAGATCTTTCGCTCCATCGCGCTGCCGCTGGCTCGGCCTGCGCTGGCGTCGGTGGCCATCTTCACCTTCCTGCACAGCTGGAACCTGTACCTGGAGCCGATCGTGTTCCTGTCCACGCCCAGCATGTTCACGCTGCCGCAGGCACTGACTCAGTACACCGACGCCTACGGCGGACCGATGTGGAACATCCAGCTGGCGGCGGCCACGCTCACCGCGCTGCCGGTGCTCATCGTGTTCGTGCTGGCGCAAAAGCAGTTCGTCGAAGGCCTGGCCCATACCGGGATCAAGTGATCGTTCTCAACCCCCAATCGCATTCATGGCAGAAGTCCAGCTCGCCCAGCTCCAGAAGCACTACGGCACCACCGCAGTCATCCACGGCATCGACCTGTCGATCCGCGATGGCGAGTTCGTCGCGCTGGTAGGCCCCTCGGGCTGCGGCAAGTCCACGCTGCTGCGCATGATCGCAGGCCTGGAGTCGGTCACGCAGGGGCGCATCCGCATCGGCACGCGCGACGTGACCGAACTGGACCCGAAGGACCGCGACATCGCGATGGTGTTCCAGAACTACGCACTCTATCCGCACATGACGGTGGCGGCCAATATGGGCTTCTCGCTGGAACACCGCGGCCGGCCCAAGGCCGAGATTGCGCAGCGGGTGCGCTGGGCGGCCGGCATCCTGGGCTTGGCGCCGCTGCTCGAACGCTATCCGCGCCAGCTCTCGGGCGGCCAGCGCCAGCGCGTGGCCATGGGCCGCGCCATCGTGCGCGACCCGCAGGTCTTCCTGTTCGACGAGCCGCTGTCCAACCTGGACGCCAAGCTGCGCATCGTGATGCGCGGCGAGATCAAGGCCTTGCACCAGAAGCTCAAGACCACCACCGTCTACGTCACGCACGACCAGGTCGAGGCCATGACCATGGCCGACCGCATCGTGGTGCTCAACGCCGGGCGCGTCGAGCAGGTGGGCGCGCCGCTGGAGCTGTTCGACCGGCCGGCCAACCTGTTCGTGGCCGGCTTCATCGGCTCGCCGGCCATGAACTTCATTCCCGGGCACTGCACGTCCGAAGGCTTTGCCACGGCTGGCGGCCTCTTGCTGCCCATGCCCGGCGCCGCCGCGCACGCCGGCCGTGAGTCCATCTACGGCGTGCGCCCGGAACACCTGGAGCCCTGCGCGGCTGGCGAGGGCGTACCGGCGCAGGTGCTTCTGGTGGAACCGTTGGGCTCCGAGACCCAGCTCAGCCTGCGGCTGGGCGAGATGCCGGTGATTGCGCTGGTTCGCGAGCGCCTGGCCGTGGTGCCGGGCGATACCTTGCACCTGCGGCCGAAGCCGGGGACGATGCATCTGTTCGATGCGGCAGGCAGTGGCTCGCGCCTGGAATGGGCGTTGCCCATCGCCGGGGATGACCGTCCAGCCCTTGCCGCAAATGTTCACGGTTGCAGCGAGCGCGACTGAACGCCACGGCCCATCGACAATGCAGAGTTCCCACCCACCAACGTCTTTCGAAAGGGGMGCCCATGAACGAGGAATATGTCAAGGCTGCTCTCCAGAAACTGGAGGCGCAGCAGATAGCGATGGGTCTTGCCGTGGCGCACCTGCTGGACGTTTCTCCGGAGCCGGTGMGTCAAGACCTGAGAAACCTGGCGCCGAAGCTTCCCGACCTGCTGATTCATCACCGGCTGACGGATCAGCAGTTGCAGGACATCCGAGGACACCTTCTTTCGTTTCTGAGGGAAAGCGATGCGCCTTGAGGTCGCCAGGGGCCACGCGCGGCTCAGAGCCCCTCGACGATCCGGAGATCCCGTTCGGCACCGTCGCCCAGCGCGGCCAGCGCGGCCTGGTAGTCAGGGCTGTCATGCGTGGCTGTAGCCTGCTCGACGCTGTCGAACTCGATCAACACGGTGCGTTGGGTCAAGCCGCGCTCGTAGACCTTGGCGGGCAGACCGCGCGCCAGAAAGCGCCCGCCGCCGGCAGTGATGGCCGGGCCGGCCAGTTTCGCGTAGGCCGCAAGTTTGTCGGCATCCTTGACGCCACGGTACGCGCTGACCCAATAGGCTTTTGGCATGGTGATTTCTCTCTTGTTGCTGGGTCAGAAATATAGCCTGCGCTGTAAGCGGCCAGCCGCCCCACCCTGAGATCAGTGGCTCCACCGCGCCTGGCGCGACCCACGACGCATGAAACCGGCGCAGTCCGATACCAGGGATACCGCGGAACCGGCTTTGCCGGGCCGCCGGTATCGCCCCCTTGAGGGGGAGGCGCCGCAGGCGCTTCGGGGGGGGGGGCGTATCAGACCGCCTTGGCGCGCGGGATGGTCCAACTGCCGTCCAGCAACGAGGGCGGCGTATCCTTCGGCCAATAGAGACGCATCATGAGGATGAAGCCGTCCTTCGGCGCGGGCAGCCAGTTCTCTTCCTTGTCCGCACCGGGCGACTTGTTCTGGATGTAGAGGTCGACCGAGCCGTCGGCATTGGCCTTGAGCTTGTTGCGCTGGCTGACGGTGTATCGATTGATCGGGTTCGGCACGAAGAAGTAGTCGGTGCCGTACATCGTCAACGACCAGAAGCCATTGACCGGTGGAAGCTGACCCTTGGGGAAGTGCATGACGTACTTCTTCGAACCGTGGTACTTCTGCAGCACATCGGGCCCGGTGGACGTCGGATAGACCGCGTCTTGAGGACGGTTGGCGCCGAGGCCGATCGCGGTGATCAGTGCCCGTTGGATGTAGTTGGTCCCGTACAAGCCGGTCTTGGTCGTGAACGCCCAGCCGTTCTTGAGCTTGAAGTCACCGGCGAGGACGCCCTTCTTCATCCAGCCCATGATTTTTTTCTGTGCCGGCTTGGGCGCTTGCGCGAGGCCCTTGCTGACCGACGGGTCGAGCTTGGAAGCGTCGAAATCCTTGCCTGGAACGATGCCGAGCTTCGCGAGCTTGGCCACCATCGGCGCGTCGGCCGCGGCCGGCGGATTGGTCTTCAGCAGCTGCGCGAAGAGCGCGAAAAAGCTCGCGGCATCCATCGCATCGACCTGATCGCGCACCGCGGTCTTGGTATCGACGCTCGGGTCCACCGTGCCCGGCGGCGGCGTGAACGGCTTGCCGTACGAGGACAGCGGCACCGCCGTCATCTGGTCCTGCAGCGCGTGAACCGCCGCGTAGTCTTCCGGCGTGCCGGTGCAGTAGATGCGCCCGAGCATCCACACCATGCCGGTCGGCGATTTGTATTGCTTGACGCCGGGCGGCAGGCTTCCTTTCCAGCCCGGACCGGTGATCGCGAACTTCTGCGCGCCGGTGCCGGTCGTGCGCTTGCCCGGAACCTCGAAGACGTTGGTCCAGCCGTCCAGCATCGGCAGCAGAAAGAAGCGACCTTTCATGTCAGGCGAGCTGATGATCCAGGGCTCCTTCGTCACATCGAGCCAGATGGTGGTGTAGAGCGTGTCGGCATTCGGCGCCGTCACGGCATGGTTGTCGACGGCCGGGTAGCCGCGAGGTCGCGCGCCTGCCGTGCCTTGACGTCTGTTTCAACGTCCGTGAGCGCATCCTCGACTGCGTCCTTGGCGTCGATCAAGAGGCCATCAGCCGCATAGGCGCTCGGCACCCATGCGCCGAGCGCTCCCAGAGTCATGGCGAAGACTGCTTCGCGTCGAGTCGTCTTTTCATTCATTCCGATCATTCCTCTCCTCGCGCACACCGCTCCCAGCCACGCCAGCGGATGCCAGCAATTCGCCCCGCACCTTGTCGAGCCTGAGTTCCCGCAAAAACTCCATCGGCCCCTGCCCCGCATGCTGGCGAAACGCCATTTGCAAGGCCCGCGCGCTACACCCGACTTCGCGGCAAACACCGGCCAGTGACAGCGGCTGATCGGCATGCGCCGCCATGTATTCCTGTGCCCTGCGGACCACGCGCGGCAACGGCCGCCGACAGCCCAGGCTCCGCGTCTGGCGAGGCGCGCCGGTCTACACCCCCCAGTCTCAAGAATGAGTACTTTTGTAGGCTTTTTGTCCTGAATCTCGCGGGTCAAAAGAGGCGGTCCGTCCTGCTGAATTCAGGACGCAGCGCTCATGCATCGGCTTTATCTCGCTCCTACATTGGAGCCATAGCGGATGCCGGACTGGCAAATGCAACAAATTCCAATATGAAAGAACAATTGGGAGATCCGAATGCGATTTGCCGGTCGTCTGTCATTCGCGCTCGCTGATTTATTGAGGGACGAGGCTGGGGCCTCGTTGATGGAATACGCGCTCGTTGGCTCTCTCATTCTGGTCGTCTGCATGCTTTTGTTGCTCGCATGGCGAAGGAATTCATAAGCTTTTTTGAATGAACGGAAGACTGTGAATACAAAAGAATTTCACGCACTGCTCGAGCTTCTCGGGATGCTGGCGACCGATCCGCGCACCGTGGTCCTGTTCGCGTTGCTCATCTTCGCCTCTGTCAGCGACTACCGCAGCTACAGGATTCCCAACTGGCTGACGGTTGGCGGCGCTGCATTTGCGCTGGTCTACGAGACGGCCATGGCCGTCTCGCCGTCGACGGCCTTCCTGGCGGCGATTGGTGGCCTCCTCATCGGATTTTTCACCATGCTTCCGCTGTACGCGCTGCGTGTCATGGGCGCGGGTGACGTGAAGCTCATGGCCATGGTTGGCGCATTCCTCGGTGTCCATGAAACATTCCAGGCCGTCCTTTTCGCTTTCATCGTCGGCGGAATAGCAGCCATTGGATTCGCGCTTTGCAAGGGAAAGCTGCGCCGCATGCTGCACAACACCAAAGACGCGGTGTACGGAATGGTCGCTTTGGGCATGGCAGGCGCGAGGCCGGAAGCTCCTATCGCTGCGACCCAATCGGTCGGAAAACTCCCTTACGGCATTTGCATCAGCATCGGAACGATGGGCTATGTGCTGGGCCGGCAACTTGGCTTTGCATGAGCCGAGACAGGTCGCAGGAATTACAGGCGTTATTTACTGGGGCAGGCAATGAGAAATATCAAGGCACTGAGTCTTCTGGTTTTGGCACTGCTGACGGGCCTGGCCGCCGCAGTCTATGCGGCCGGGTGGGTGGCCCGCCAAGGGAGTATCGCGTCCAACAAGGTGGTGGTCGCGAATATCGACATCGAACTCGGCAGCCGCATCAATCCGCAGATGCTTTCGGTCGTGGATTGGCCGAGCGGTTCCCTGCCGCCTGGCACGTTCGCGGAGGTCAAGGACCTGCAGGACCGAGTGGCCAAGGTGGGCGTGCTGCGGGGTGAGGCCGTGCTCGAGGGCAAGCTCGCGCCCAAGGGCACGCAGGGCGGGCTCTCGGCCGTCATCGCACCGGGCAAGCGCGCGATGACCGTGCGCGTCAACGATGTGGTCGGTGTCGCGGGGTTCGCCCTGCCGGGCAACTATGTGGACGTGGTCGTGCACGCCCAGCAGGACAAGGGCAAAGGCGAGGAGGCCAGGCCGATCAGCAAGACCGTGCTCGAGCGCGTGCTCGTGCTGGCCGTGGCGCAGGAGGCCGGGCGCGACGACACCAAGCCCAGGGTGGTGAGCGCCGTGACGCTGGAACTGAGCCTGGAGGATTCCGAGAAGCTCGATCTCGCGCGCAGCGTCGGCACCCTGTCGCTGGTGCTGCGCAACCAGGTCGACAGCGAGACCGTGGCCACCAACGGCATCACCAAGAACCAGTTGTTCGGCATCAAGGAAGTGGTCGCGCCCGCTCCCGTCGAGCCGAAGGTCGTGGCCGCTGCCACGCCCCGCCCCCGGCCGGTGGTGTTGCCGCCGGCGAATTGCGTCGAAGTCGTGCAGAACGCCAGCCGCTCGCTGAGCTGCTTCTGAACACCGATCACCAGAAGGAGTCCAGCTCTTGACTTACTTGCTTCGTCCCCACAAGACGGTCGTCGCCCTTGCCGCCTGCGCGGTGCTGATGTCCGGTCCCGGCGTCCTGGCGCAGACCCCGCCCGCACCAGGCTCGGCGATGGCCGCGCCCGCCACGGCGCCCGCGATGGCCTCGGCCCAGTTCTCCGACCACAAGCGCTGCTCGCGCGTGGAGGTCGACACGCCGGCCACGGTCACGCTCGGCAAGTCGACGGTCATCCCGCTCAAGTCGCGCGTGACCCGCATCCTCGTGAGTGGCCAGCCACCTTCGCCGCGGCCCGTGATGATGCCCCCCGGCGCCTACGCGCCGATGCCGCCCGGCGCCTACGCGCCAATGCCGCCGCAGCCCATGCCGGCCTCCATGCAGGGGGGCAATGGGGGCGATGGCGTCGCCGACATGGAGGTCATGCTGCTGAGCCCGACCGACCTGTTCTTCCGCGGCAAGCGCGCGGGCTCGATGAACGTGATCATGCAGAACGCCGAGGGCGTGTGCTTCATCAAGGACATCATCGTCACCATCGACCCGGGCGCGCTGCAGGCCAAGCTCGCCGAGATCATGCCCGGCGAGACGCGCGTCAAGGTGCGCGGCGCCGAGAACACGCTGGTGCTCAGCGGCGAAGTCAGCGACCCGGGCAAGCTCGACGAGGTCATGACCCTCGCGAACTCGTACGGCGAGGGCAAGAAGGTGATCAACATGATGCGCACGGCATCGGCGCAGCAGGTGATGCTCGAGGTGAAGATCGCCGAGGTGAGCAAGAAGCTGCTCGACAAGCTGGGCGCGAGACTGGCCTACCAGAACAGCTACAGCAACGGCATGAACACCTACACGCTGCTGTCGAACTTCCTGAGCGGCGGCGCCGGGCTACTCGACGCGTTGCGGGTGGGGCGTGCCCGATTGACCATCGACGGCGAGAAGGACGACGGCGTCYTGCGCGTGCTGGCCGAGCCGAACGTGATGGCGATCAGCGGGCAGCAGGCGAGCTTTCTCTCGGGCGGCAAGATCTTCATTCCCGTCGCGCAATCGAATGCGGGCGGAACGCCGGTCCTCACCCTGGAAGAGAAGGAATTCGGCATCGGCGTGAAGTTCATGCCCACGGTCCTGAACGGCAGCCTGATCAATCTGAAGATGATCTCCGAAGTGTCGGACCTCTCCCAGACCGGCTCGCCCTTCACCACGGTCAACGGCGTCACGGCGGTGCTGCCTTCGATGAGGGTGCGCCGCGCAGACACCACGGTCCAGCTCAACGACGGCCAGAGCTTCGTGATCGCCGGTCTCATCAGTAACAACATCGCCTCGGCCGTGAAGGCCTTTCCAGGGCTCGGCGAAATCCCGGTCGTGGGCGCACTGGCGCGCAGCGTCGAATTCCAGAACGACCAGACCGAGCTGCTGTTCGTGATCACGCCGCGCCTGGTCAAGCCGCTGGCGGAATCGCCGCGGCTGCCGACCGACAACCACGTGGTGCCGACCCGGGCCGAGATCTATTTGAACGGCGCGATGGAGAGCTCGACGCCACCGGCCGATGCGCCGCCGCCTCAATCGCAGCAATAAGGAGTGCAGACCATGAAGACGCAGGCCCTTGCCATTTTCTTTGCCATGCTGGCCGCGGGTTGCCAGACCTCGACGCCGAACTACGACGCGCGCTTCGGCGATGCGGTGCGCGATGCGAAGCGAAAGATGACCATCAATCCGGATGCCGGGAAGAACCCGGACATGGCGATGGGCCTGGATGGGCGGGCGACGCATGACGGGCTCAATCACTACCACGACAGCTTCAAGGAGCCGCCGCCGGTGGTGAATGTCATCAACATCGGCGGCAACATCGGGGGCCGCTAGGTCCGCCGCCCGTGCACGTCTTCATTGCCTCTGGCGGAAAGGAGTTCAGCCAACGACGACCCATGTTCACCTGGCGGACCTTCCGCCCCAACCCATTTCTTTCTTATTACTCATTCTTGAGGTTTATTCATGAACTACCTTCTTCTTTTGATCAACAACTTCCTGCGTCCCCTTGCGAAGGAAGAGGACGGCGCCCAGGTCGTCGAGTACGCGCTCATCATCGCCGTCGTGTCGATTGCCCTGGTGATCGCGCTGAAGGCTCTCGGTGGCGGGTCCTTCAATACGTTCATCGGTCGCGTCACGAACTGTCTGACCACGAACGCCTGCGTCTGAAAGATGCATCACGAGGCGGGCACCGTGCTGAAGAGCACGGACCCGCATTCGCTAGCTCGCTCATCGAGCTCAACCATACCCAACCTGTCGAAGGAGAAAATCATGCTTACGAACTTATTGCGCGACGAGGACGGCGCCCAGGTCGTCGAGTACGCACTCATCATCGCCGTTGTGTCGATTGCCCTGGTGATCGCCCTGCAGGCTCTTGGTGGCGGGTCCTTCAATACGTTTATCGGCCGCGTCACGAACTGCCTGACCACGAACGCCTGCGTCTGAAGACTCCCGGAGGCGACACCGCGCCGAAGAGCGCAGACCCGCCTTCTGGCGCCTCGCTCATCGAGCCCGAACACCACAGGACCTGTCAAAGGAGAAGCCCCATGCCCGCCAATTTGCTGCGCGATGAGGAAGGCGCACTGGTCATCGAATACGCGCTGATCGTCGCGCTCATTTCGATCGCGCTGGTGTTGGGGCTTCAGCCGCTGCTGATCGGATCTAGCTTCTCCACCTTCATCGCGCGATTCGCAACCTGCCTGACAGCGACCTGCGTCTGACCTTCCCCCCACGACCCCGATCAGAGATTCGACCATGCGCAAGCTCTCCAGCCTTCGTCGACAGCAAGGCGCCGTGATCGTCACGACCGCGCTGGTCCTGCTGCTCCTGCTCGGCTTCATGGGGATCGCTCTGGACTTCGGACACCTGTTCGTCGTCAAGACCGAACTGCAGACGGCCATGGACAGCTGCGCCCTGTCGGCCGCGCAGGAACTCGACGGGCAGAGCACCGCATTGACCCGCGCCACCAGTGCCGGCATGACCGCCGGCAATCTGAACCGCGTCAACATGCAATCGACCAACTGGAGCGGGCAGGGCCAGATCGTCGCGACCAACATCACATTCAACGATTCGGCCTACGTCCCGACCACCGTGCCCGCCGCCGCGCGCTATGCGCAGTGCCAGCACACGCAGTCGAACGTGCTCATGCGGCTGTTGCAGTCCATGGGCGCCTTCACCGGCGATACGGCCGCCAATCCCGGCACGCGTTCGGTGCTTGCCTCGGCCGTGGCCACACGCGCCAGCGCGCAGACGACCTGTCCCATTCCCATCGCGATGAAGCCGAAGGCCGGCGGCACCGCACCCAACTACGGATTCACCGTCGGCGAATGGGTGGTGCTGATCAATGCGCAGAACGCGGCACAGGGCGGTGAGATCGGCTGGGCCAACCTCGACGGCAGCAACAATGCCTCCGAAACCGAAGCCGAGATGAACGGCCATTGCGGAACGCGCGTGGGAGACAACCTGGGCACGCCCGGGGTGCAGACTTCCGTGGCCGATGCATGGAATGCCCGCTTCGGCATTTACAAGAACAGCAGCGGCCCGGCGGCCAACCATCCCGACTTCACGGGCTATGCCTACACCACGACCAACTGGCCGGCCGCCTTCAACGCGTACGACGGCACGCCCGGTGCCGGCGCACCGGCCAGCGCGCAGAACTTCGTGACCAAGCGCGCGGCATACGCCTCTTGTGCCGATACGGGCACCAGGGTCAATGGCTCGAACAGCTGCGAGTCGATCACGGGGCTGTCGCTCAACAGCTTCCAGAACCTGGCGGCGCCCGGCAACACGACGGGCGGCCACATGCAGTACGGGGCCAACCGACGCATCGTCACGGTGCCCGTGATCAACGGAGCCAACAGCGTGATCGACTACGCCTGCATGCTGATGCTGCAGCCGCTCTCGATCCCGATGTCCCAGGCCAAGCTGGAGTTCAGGGGCAATGCCGGCGCGACGGGGAGTCCCTGCACAACCAGCGGGCTGCCCGGTGGTTCGGCGGGGCCGCTCGTTCCGGTACTGGTCCGGTGAAGCCCATGAAAACCTGGAAAACCATGAAGACCCGGAAAACCATGAAGACCCGGAAAACCATGAAGACCCGGCAAGGCGGCGTGGCCCTCGTGGAGCTGGCGCTGATCATTCCCTTCCTGCTCCTCCTGACCTTCATCACGACCGAATTCGGCCGGGCGATGTACGAGTACAACGCCGTCACCAAGTCGGCGCGCGACGCGGTGCGCTACCTGTCGTTCCAGACGCCCGGCACCCACATCACGGAGGCGCGCAACCTGATGGTGTACGGCAACCTCGCCGGCACGGGAACGCCGCTGGCGCGCGGCCTCACCCTCGCCAATGTCCCGGCGGGGAGCTGCTGCACGTGGCAGACCACCGGCAGCAATCCGGTGGTCACCACCGTCACCGTGCGGGTGAGCAGCTACAGCTTCCATTCGATGGTCTCCAGCATCTTCGGGATGGTCACCATCGGCGACGCCAACGGGAACATCGTCTTCAGCGACATCACCGCCACCATGAGGGCCCAGACATGATCCATCGCCAGATCGGTGCCACCACGGTCGAGTTCGCGCTCGCGCTGCTCCTCTTCCTCACCTTCCTGCTGGGCATCATGGATTTCAGCCGCATGCTGTTCACCTGGAGCGCGGCCCAGGAAGCCACCCGCGCGGGCGCCCGATACGCGGCGGTCTGCGACGACACCTCGCAGCAGGCGCAGGTGCTGTCCCGAATGCAGGCCATGCTGCCCCAGATCAGCACCATCGGCGTGGCCTGGAGCCCCGCCGGCTGCTCGGCTTCTACCTGCGAAGGCGTGACGGTGACCATCACCGGCCTCAACTACCAGTGGATCTCGCCCATCGCGGGGCTGGCCGCGCGAGCCCCGATTCCGATGCCCACCTTCCCCACTTTCCTGCCGCGCGAAATCATGCGGCAGGACCCGAACAGTGCCGCCATCTGCTCCTGAAGGAACCCCCATGAAGATTGCCGTTATTTCGCCCAACAAGAGCCACTTGCAGGAGATGGGCAAGGTGCTCGAGGCCCGGTCTCACACGGTCGTGCTGGCCGAAGGCGGCAAGAGCAGGATGCGCCAGTTGGTGGAGCAGGAGCAGCCCGACCTGCTGCTGGTCGACGGCATGTGCTGCGACCCCAACGAACTCTCGATGGTCGAGCATGTGACCACGCACCACCCCCGCACCGCGGTCGTGCTGCTCTGCGCGACCCACACGCCCGACTTCCTGCTGAACTCGATGCGCGCCGGGGTGCGCGAGGTGCTGCCCTCGCCGGCCAGCGCCGCCGCCCTCGAAGCCGTGGTGCAGCGCGTCGCGGCCAAGCTCGCGAGCGCGCACGGCATGCCCGCCGGCAAGGTTCTGGCCTTCATGCCGTGCAAGGGCGGCAGTGGCGCCACCTTCCTCGCGACCAACCTGGCCTGGCAGCTCGCCGAGCACAACTCGGTGCTGCTGATCGACCTGAACCTGCAGTTCGGCGACGCGCTGTCGTTCATGAGCGACGACAGGCCGAAGTCGACCATTGCCGACGTGGCGCGCGAATTCAGCCGGCTCGACGCCTCCTTCCTTGCGGCCAGCACGGTCAAGGTCACGCCGAGCTTCAGCCTGCTCGCGGCCCCCGAGGACCCCTCGTTGGCCATGGAGGTGAAGCCCGAGCACATCGACGCCATCCTGAACCTCGCGGTGCTGCAGAATGACTTCGTGTTGCTCGACATGTCGCGCGCGCTGGACACGCTATCGATTCGCGCGCTCGACCGCGCGCACCGCATCTTTCCTGTGCTGCAGGCCGGGCTGCCGGGCCTGCGCAACGCCGCCAAGCTGCTCGGCGTGTTCAAGTCGCTGGGCTACTTGCCGGAGAAGATCGAACTGCTCGTCAACCGCATCGACAAGAGCAGCGAGATCGGTGCACCCGAGGTGCGCCGGTCGCTCGGCGGCACCGGGCAGCGCCTGATTCCCGATGCGCCGAGGGAAGTCAATGCCGCCATCAACCGCGGCATTCCGCTGGCACAGTTGTCGCGTTCGAATCCGGTGGTACGCAGCCTGGCCGAGTTGGTCTTGGCGCTGGCGCCGCGGCAGGAAGAAAGTCCCAGCCTGTTCAACCGGCTGCTCGGTCGCGGCTAATTCTCGAAAGGCATCCTATGTCCCTGCGCGAAAAGCTCAACGTGGTGGCGAACGACGCCGCCGCCCTTCCTGCCCTGCACGTGGCAGCGGATTCCCACGGCATCGGAAGCTCCGAGGCCTACAAGGTGCTCAAGGGCCGGCTGCATCTCAAGCTGCTCGAGAAATTCGACCTCGCCACGCTCGACACGCTGGCCCCGGAGGCGCTGCGCCAGGAGATCGCGACGATGGTCGGCCGCCTGGTGCAGGAGGATCAAGCGGCAGTCAACGACGTCGAGCGCCGCACGCTGATTCGCGACATCCAGCACGAAATGCTGGGCTTCGGCCCGATCGAGCTGCTGATGGCGGATCCGACGGTATCCGACATCCTCGTGAACCGCTACGACCAGATCTATGTCGAGCGCCGCGGGCGGCTGGAGCTGAGCTCGGTGAGCTTCACGGACGAGAAGCACCTGCTGCGCATCATCGACAAGATCGTCTCGCTCGTGGGGCGGCGCATCGACGAGTCGAGCCCGATGGTTGACGCCCGCCTGCCCGACGGCTCGCGCGTGAACGCGGTGATCCCGCCCGTGGCGTTGGACGGGCCGATGATGTCGGTCCGCCGGTTTGCCCACATACCGCTGAAGATGAACAACCTGGTGGAGGACATGAAGAGCCTGACGCCGCCGATGGCTGCCTTGCTCGAAGGGCTCGCCAAGGCCAAGGTCAACATGATCATCTCGGGCGGCACCGGCGCCGGCAAGACGACGCTGCTCAACATCCTCTCCGGCTACATCCCCGAGTCCGAACGAGTCGTCACCATCGAGGACGCCGCCGAGCTGCAGATGCAGCAGCCGCACGTAGTTCGCCTAGAGACCCGGCCGGCCAACATCGAGGGCCGCGGCGAGATCACGCAGCGCGCGCTGGTGCGCAATGCGTTGCGCATGCGGCCCGACCGCATCGTGATCGGCGAGGTGCGCGGGGCCGAGGCGGTGGACATGCTGCAGGCCATGAACACGGGCCACGAAGGCTCACTGACCACCATCCATGCCAACACGCCGCGGGATGCCCTTTCACGGCTGGAGAACATGATCGGCATGGCGAACCTCAACCTACCGCACCGCGCGGCCCGGCAGCAGATCGCCTCCGCGATCACCGTGGTCATCCAGGCGCTGCGGATGACCGACGGCAAGCGCAAGATCACGAGCATCCAGGAGCTCACCGGCATGGAGGGCGAAGTCGTCACTATGCAGGAGATCTTCGCCTTCCGGCAAACCGGCGTCGGACCGGAAGGGCAGGTGGAGGGCTACTTCCATGCGACCGGGGTGCGGCCGAAATTCGCCGAACGGCTGCGCGCCTTCGGCGTACCGTTGCCGGACGCGATGTTCGATCCGGCAAAGCACTTCCAGTGAGGGGCGGGATCATGCAGAACCTCACGGGTAATTCATTGTTCATGGTCGTGGTGCTGGTCTTCGTCGCGGTCCTGCTGCTCCTCGAAGGCCTCTACCTCGTGTGGAAGTCGTACAAGGGCCCGGAAGCGCGGAAGCTCGAAAAGCGGCTGCAGGCCCTTTCCGGCTCGGGCGACAGCACGCCCCAGGCCAAGGTCCTGAAGGAACGGATGCTCAGCGACGTCCCGGCGCTGCAGCGCTGGCTGCTGCGCGTGCCGCGCGCGCACAAGCTGGACCGGCAGATCCTGCAGTCCGGCCTCGACTGGACGGTGTCCAAGCTGCTGCTCGGCTGTGCCGCGCTGGGCGTGGTGGGCTTCATGGCCGTCGTGGGGCTGGCGCACCAGACCGAAGGCTCCGGGCTCGTGGCCGGCGCAGTCTTCGCGCTCGCGCCTCTGGCGTACCTTTCCCATTGCCGCGCCAGCCGTCTGAAGCGCATCGAGGCGCAACTGCCCGAAGCGCTCGACCTCGTGACGCGCGCGCTGCGCGCGGGGCATGCCTTCTCATCGGGCCTCCAGATGATCGGAGAGGAAATGGCGGAGCCGATCGCGTCGGAATTCCGTATCGTGCATGACGAAGTCAACTTCGGCGTGTCGCTGCAGCAGGCGCTGACGAATCTGAGCGAGCGCATCCCGATTACCGACGTGCGCTACTTCGTCGTTGCGGTGCTGATCCAGCGCGAGTCGGGCGGCAACTTGACCGAGGTGCTCGGCAACCTGAGCCGTCTGATCCGCGAAAGGCTCAAGCTGTTGGCCAAGGTCCGCGTCCTGTCGTCCGAAGGACGATTGTCGGCCTGGGTGCTCGGGGTGATGCCCTTCGCGCTCGCCGGAGCCATGAACCTCGTCAATCCGGAGTTCATGTCGCTCCTGTGGACCGACCCGATCGGCATCGCGATCATCAAGCACATGCTGGTCCTGATGGCGATCGGCGTTCTCATCATGCGGCGCATTGTGCGCATTCACGTCTAGGAGCATGTAGATGCTGGTCCTTTCCGCGCTGGTCTTTCTGACCGTCACTCTCGGGCTGATCGGGGCGTACCTGTGGTGGGCGCCCACCCGCGCCCAGCAGCGACTGCAGGCGCTGGCGCCGAAGCCCGAGAAATCGGCATGGGCCGAGACCGTGGTCAAACTCGTCGGCCCCTTCGCTCAGTTGTCCTCGCCGACCGCCGACGAGGATGCATCGCCCCTGCGGATCAGGTTCCTCCACGCTGGTATCCGGCACCCGGATGCGACCCTGATCTATTTCGGCGTCAAGACCGTGCTGCCCTTCCTGTTCGCCTTCATGACCTTCGTCCTTCTGCAGGCGACAAATCCGACCGAAGGGCTGACGCTGATCTTCTGGCTCATGGCGGCGGCGCTGGTCGCGTGCTACCTTCCCAACGCGTCTCTCCATCTGCTTTCGAAGGCCCGCAAGCGCGAGATCTTCGAAAACTTTCCCGACGCCGCCGACCTGATGCTGGTCTGCGTGGAGGCCGGCCTGGGCCTCGACGCGGCGCTCACGAAAGTGACGGACGAGATCCGCATCAAGAGCGAAGCGCTGGCCCAGGAACTGCACTGGACCAACCTCGAGATGCGAGCCGGCAGCGCACGCGAGAAATCGCTGCGCAACCTTGCGACGCGCACCGGGGTCGAGGAGATTGCCACCTTCGCCACCATGCTGACCCAGGCCGACAAGTTCGGCACCAGCATTGGCGAGTCGCTGCGCGTGTTCTCGGACGACCTGCGCCACAAGCGTCAGGTGCGCGCCGAAGAACTGGCCGCCAAGGTGCCGACCAAGATGCTGTTCCCGCTGGTGGTGTGCGTGTTTCCATCGATCATCATGGTGGTCATGGGGCCGGCGGCGATCCAGGTGATCCGCTCGCTGATGCCGATGCTGAATGGCAATGGCTAACGCGCTGCTCCAAGAAGATCCCCACTTCGAGAAAGGTCAGGCCCATGAATTCAACGATCGACGCCAGCGCGGCAGCGCCCGCAGTGCGAACTTGGGGTCTGTCGTGGCCGCTGATCGTCTTCGTCTCCACGATCGTGGCCCTGATCGCATACCAGCCGAATCTGATGCTGCGGGATGCAGACACCTACTGGCACCTCGCCGCCGGGCGCTGGATTCTGGAGCACGCCTCCGTGCCGACCCTCGACCCGTTCTCGCATTCGATGCCCGGCGCGCCCTGGACGGCGTTCGAGTGGCTGTCCGAACTCGTGATGCTGGGCGTCTATCGACTCGGCGGCTGGGCGGGTCTGGCTGCGCTTGCGGCCTGCAGCTTCGCCCTTGTGCTCGCGCTGCTGATGCGATTCCTGCTGGCCCGCATGGAGCCGGTGCACGCGCTGCTGTTCACCGTGCTTGCCGGGAGCATGCTCTCGACGCACCTGCTCGCGCGGCCTCACGTGATGGCCTGGCTACTGCTGGCGCTATGGATATCGACGCTGGTGGATGCGGCGGAGGCGCGCCGCAGTCCGCCGTGGTGGCTGCTCGGCCTGATGGTCCTTTGGGCCAACATGCACGGCAGCTTCGTCCTGGGCCTGCTGCTCGGCGCCGGCATGGCGCTGGATGCGGTGCTTGCACATCCGCGCGGCATGCGCATGGCGGTCGCCAGATCGTGGGGCCTTTTCGTCGCGCTGTCTGTAGGCGCGGGGATCTTGACACCCAGCGGCTGGCAGGCGCTCTGGCATACGGTCTACATCATGACGATGATGGAGTTCGCACTTGCCAACATCGGAGAGTTTCGGTCGCCGAATTTCCAGCAACCGAGCTCGCTAGAGCTATGGCTGCTCCTGCTGCTGGCCCTTGCGCTCAGCGGCCGGGTACGCTTGCCGTGGCTGCGGACGGTTCTCGTGTTCGGGCTGATTCACCTGGCGCTGAAGCATCAAAGAAACATTTCGGTGCTGGGACTCGTTGTCCCGTTTCTGATGGCGACCCCGTTCGCGCGGCATTGGTACGCCACGGGATCCCCGAACCGGGACGCGCAATCGCTCGACCGATGGTTCCTGTCGCTGGCCGCGCCGGCACGGCCGATCTCCATCGCCGTGTGCGCGTGCGCGACGGCATTGTTCGCAGCGACATCCATGCATCTACGACCGCCCGCGCCCGCGTCCATGATCACACCCAAGCCCGCGATCGACGCCGCGATGGCCGCCGGCGCCAAGGGGGCGGTGCTGAACGAATACTCCTTCGGCGGCTTTCTGATCTACGAAGGCATCCCGGTGTTCGTCGACGGCCGCGGGGATATGTACGGCGACGCATTCCTCGAGAAACTGGTGGGTGCACTCAAGCTCAAGGAGCGCAAGCAGTTCCTCGAGTTTCTGAACGAGCACGGGTTCGGATGGACCTTGCTCGCACCCGGAACATCCGCGATCGCGGTGCTCGACGACCTCCCGGGCTGGCGCAGGGTCTATGAAGACGACACGGCTGTCGTCCATGTGCGTGTCGACACGGGATTGCCGCGGTAGATGATGCGCGAAACGATTCGCCTGGCTCGTCGTCCTCAGGACAACGGCTTKCCCAACTGAAACTTCACCGCATAGACATACAACTCAAGCCGATTCGCAACTTCCAGCTTCTGATAGATCGAAGTCAAGTGATTGCGCAACGTGTGCTCCGTGATGAAGAGCCGCTCGGCCAGCGTCTTGTTCGACGCACCGCAGCCATCGACCACGGCGTGAACGATCTTCCTCTCCTTCGCGGTCAGCGTCGCCTGCTTCTCCGCCTCGGGATCGATCTTGTGCGGCCGCTTCGCGTCGATGAATTCCGCGAACACGCGGCCCATTGTTTCGTTGTCCAGGCACAGTTCGCCGTTGTGCGTCTTCTCGATGGCCCGCAGCACGTGTTCCGCGGCGGCGTCCTTGCGCAGGACGCCGCGTGCGCCGCCGAGCACCGCCAGGTCCAGGGTTTTCTGCTGGCGCTCGCCCGTCAGTATCAACACGCGCGACACCGAGTTGGACAGCAGGCCGGGCAGGATGTCCAGCGCGCTCTTCCCGTCCAGGTCGAGGTCCAGCAGGATGACGTCGGGCACCACCTTGCGGGCCTGTTCGAGCGCGTCGTCGCAGTTTCCCGCCGTGCCGACCACCCGCATTCGCGGGCTTTCCCCATCGATCAATCTGGACAACCCCCACAGCATCGTCTGGTGATCGTCGACAAGCATCACGCCGATGGATTTTTCCGCTGGCTGCATGATTCCCCTCCTACACAGGTATTTCGATGTCCACGGCGGTGGCGCCGCTTGTCCCCATTCGGACGTTCGCGTTTCCACCCAGGGCGGTGGCGCGTTCCATGATCGACCTTGGCTGAAATTTCACCGACTGGGTTCCGTCGGCATCGTTCTCGATCCGTACCCTGATCAAGCCGTCCGCACATTCCAGCTTGACGGTTCCGCGGCGCGCGAGCGTGTGCTTGCAGATGTTGCTCAAGCCCTCGCGCACGATCTGCAAGACCTCTGCGGTCAGACGGTCGCACACGTTGAGTTCGCCTTCCACGCAGACCGCGATATCGATCCCGTAGAAGTCCTTCATCTGCGCTGCATGCTGCCGCAAGCCAACGATGAGCGCCTGCTCCGTCTTGCCAAGGCCGTTTCTGACCATGCCGGCATAACGGCRCAAATCGCCAATCACTTTTGCGGCCATCTCCCCGAGCTTGTCGAGATCGCCGATCAGCGGGTTGTCGGCCGCTGCCTTGTTGCGCAGGGCGCTCAGGCCCATCGTCAATCCGATGTAGGGCTGAATGGCAGTGTCGTGAAGATCGAGAGCAATCTTTTGCCGTTCCTGCAAAGCCGCTTCCGAGGCCATCCGGTCCAGCAACTCGATGTTTTCGATCACAGGGAAGACCTGGGCGCCGACAAGGCTCAGGAAGAGCGCGTCGGACTTCCTGAAGGCCCTCCGGCCGGAGAACACATAGAGCCGGCCTTCGCTGCTTCTCAGCGACACCGGTGCGCAGATGAATGAACGAGCATCCAGAAGCTCGGCGAGGCTGTCGCTTGCCCGCCCATCGAGATTGCTCCATTTGCCCTCGGCGCTGTCGAATGCTGCGGCCCCGGCAAACGCAGACATGGCCGGCCAGTGGGGGCGGCTGTAGGCGACGTTGCGGTTCTGCGGAAGCGCCATGAGAGGCGCAGCCGCCTCCGCGCCGATCCACTCGGCATTGACCGAATGCTTCGCGCCGCCCCCCCTGATCGTGCGCATGGAGCAGGAGCCGGACTCCTTGTCCCGCATGACCAGGATGCAGCAGCTTCCCTTGAAGAACATCTGGATCTTTTCCAGGACGCTGGTGATGGTGTGGTCGACTCCAAACCTCGGGTTCGACAGGCGGCTGACATCGCGAAGAAGCGCCAGGCGCCGCTTCAATTCGACCTTCGACCCGCCCCAATGGACGCTTATGTAGCCGAGCGCCAGCAGAAACGTAGCTCGCAGGAGCAGGCGGGGCAGATCCTCTTCGGTCGTCGATCCCACGCCGCAGGCCGCGAACAATGCGACCGAGGCGAGGGTCACGCGCGCGCCTTCTTCGAAGCCCCATCGAAAGGATGAGGTGAGGATGGCGAAGAAAAAGAACAGGAAAAAGAAACTGTGGATTCCGTCCGTGGAGACGACGATCAGCGCATACCAGCAGAGATCCAGCCAGTGAACCGCCTTGCTGTGAGAGAACGGCGTGTCCAGGCGCGAACAGATGTACACCACCAGGCCGTACAGGATGTACCCGAAGAATGGGAGCCAGGTGAATCCTGCGATTCCTCTCAATCCAGATGGATCCACAAGAACCGCCGACAGGGCAGAAATGGAGAGCACCAGCCGCATGCTGGCCACCATCTGTGCATCGGCGACAAGACTCGTATCGACTTCATTTCTTCCGTCCGGCTTGTGAACAAGCATCTGGCCCCTCCTTCCCGACATCTCATCCCAGCAAGGCAAATGTGCAAGCTTCACATTGCCTCTATGGCGGGCCCAGCATACTACTTTTGTAAGCAAATATAACTCGGTGTTACCAGATCCAACGGGTTGAATCGGCCGTGTGAGACTTAGTTGGCGGTTTCATGAGTGCGGACACTCATTCGCTCGATCAACTGGGGCATGGACAACGACGAGATGCCGCACGGTCATGGTTGAGTCGCGTGGCCGCGCATAGGGTCACCATTGCGTCGGCAGCGCTCGTACCAGTGTTGAAGACCTGGCGAAGTGAGGCACGACGACATGACGCCGCGCGCGGAACGAAGAAAGCCGCCCAAGTGGGCAGCTCGGAATTTTGGAGGCAATCGTCCCTCAGTCGGGGGCCATCAATACTGCCTTCGACACCGCTTCGGCGGTTTGGCCCGAGGAACTCTTGAGTTGGCCCAAGCCTTCTTCGTAATACGACGACTCCCCGGCTTCGGTGTCGGCAGTGGAGAAAAGAAGCGTACCCAATGCAAGAGCAAAGCCTGCAAGCAGCACCGGCCAGCCAAACGCAACGGCCAATGCCACCGTCGCAAGGGGGCCGACAAGAAAGACGACAAATCGCATGCGCATCTCCAAGATGATTTTTCTCTTTCACCGACAGGCCGGGCCTCGTTAGTTCGAATGCTGGATCCTGCCTAGGGTCCAATGTAGGCATGCAAGCAAGCGTATTCATGAGCGTCATGCCCTTTTTTGAAGAGGACTGAACGCCTGCTTCGAGCTACGTCAGGCATGACAAAACGCTACACACGAGAGCTCGCCGAAGGAGCGCGCCATGATCGCTATGCAAAAAGCCCGCACATGGCGGGCTTCGCAGTTTCCGAGGGCATTTGCCCATCGCAGGCACAGCATTGACCACCTCGGCCGGTACCAGCCGCGCCAGCAGGCCAATGGGCCCTGACAGCCGGCGGATCAACGCTCCCGCATGGAGCGGCGCAGGACCTGAAGGATCGGCTCCAGGAAATACTGAAGCGCGGTCCGCGTCTCTCCCGTGACGTAGACCTCCGCGGGCATGCCCGCCAACATTTTGAGGTCTCCGGCCTCCGACAGGGAAGCCGGATCGGCCTCGACGAGCACCGAGTAGTAGGGGATGTTGCTGGCCCGCTCCATCAGGCGGTCGCCAGAGACATAGACAACCTTGCCATGCACCAGATGCGTCGTGCGGTACTGGAAGGCCGTGAATCGGACGTCCGCCGGCTGGTCACGCCGGACACGGTTGATGTCCTCCGTCCGCACGCGTGCCTCGATGAGCAGGCGGGCGTCCTCGGGAACGATGTCCGCGATCGTCTCGCGCGGCGGGATCACCGCGCCGGGTGTCGAATACTTGAGGTCGATGATTTCACCGCTGGCCGGCGCGGTGATCACCTGGCGCGCCGAGGCGTCGAGCGACTTGCGCCGCTCCTGCTCGATCTCGGAAAGCCGCGCCGCCGTGGCCTTTCGCTGGTCGCTCGCCTGTTGGCGATAGTCGCTCTCCAACGATCGGATGCGCAGATCGGCATCGACCGCGCGCTGTTGGGCGCGCGCCAGCTCCGCACGTCGCTCCTCGATCTTCACCCCGTAGTCGGCAACAGCGCCTTCCAGCTGGGCGATGCGGGCGGCTGATATGAACCCGTCCTTGAGCAGCTTCTTGTTGGTCTCGAGATCGCCTTTCTGGAATTTCATCGATTCGCTCGCCTGCACGATCTGGGCGCGCAGCGCGACGATCTCCTCCGCCACCTTTTCGCGTTGCGAGCGAAGCAATTGCACTTGTCCAACCAACGCATCGCGCCGCGCCTCGAACAGCGTGCGTTCCTTGTCCATCTGCTCGGCCAGCCGTGGGTCGACCGCCGCAGTTTCGACCACGTCCGGCGGAAAAGTGATCGCGCGCGCCAGGGTCTGCTCGGCGTCGAGCCGCGCCAGGCTGGCGCGCTCGGTCTTGACACGGTGATCCAGCCGGTTCCTGTCGGCGTCCACCGACACGTCGCCCAGTACGAGCAAGGGCTCTCCCTGCCGCACGCGCTGGCCGTCGCGCACCAGCACTTCGCGCACGATGCCGCCTTCGGCATGCTGCACCGGACGCCGGTTGAGATCCACCTTCACATGGGCCTGCGCCACCACGGCGGACGACAACGGCGCGAAGCTCATCCAGGCCGCGATCGGAAGCACGCCGCAGACAAGGACGGCCATGCCCCAGTTCGCAAGACGGCGCGCGTCGCGCAAGTGCGGCGCCAGGGGATCATTGGCCGCGACGGCATGGACCGTGTTGTTCATGACACTTTCTCCACCGGGCGCGGCTGCATCATCACCACCTGGGCGCCGCCCGTGCTCTGGCTCGATCGCTTGATCGACTGCATGACCTCTTCCACCGGGCCGTATTGCTGTACGCGACCGGCCTCCAGCACCAGCAGCTTGTCCATGTGCTGCACCAGCGTGCTTCGGTGCGTGACGACAATCACCGTGACTTCCCCGCGCAGCGCCCTCAACGCCTCTGCGAGCGCCAGTTCGCCGGACCCGTCCAGGTTGGAGTTCGGCTCGTCCAGTACCAGCAGCTTCGGGTCTCCGTACAGCGCCCGAGCCAGCGCGATGCGCTGACGCTGGCCCGGCGACAGCATCACGCCCATGGTGTCGATCACGGTATCGTAGCCCTCGGGCAGCGTCAGGATCAGTTCGTGGACACCGGCTCGCTGCGCTGCCCGCACGACTTGCTGCGAGTCGACATCGCCCAGCCGCGCGATGTTGTCGGCGACGGTGCCCTCGAACAGTTCGACGGCTTGCGGCACATAGCCGAGCCAAGGCCCGAGCTCTTCGCGCGACCATTGCGCCAGATCGACGTGGTCCAATCGCACCACGCCGGCGTGGGGCTTCCACAGGCCGGTCAGCAGGCGCACCAGGGTCGACTTGCCGGCGCCGCTGGCGCCGGTGATGGCCAGCGACTCACCGGGCTCCAGGCTCAGCGATACGCCGGCAAGGATCATCCGTTCGCTCCGTGGTGCCCGGAACACCAGGCCCTGTGCGTGCAGCCGGCCGGTCGGGGCCGGCAGCGCCATGCGTTGTGGCTGGCGCTCGGCGGCGCCCAGCAGATCCGACAGGCGCGTGAAGGCGAGACGCCCCTCGGCCAGCACGCGCCAGCTCGCCACCACCTGCTCCACCGGCGCCAGCGCCCGGCCCAGCAGGATGGTGCAGGCCACGAGGATGCCCGGCGTGCCTTCGCCGGTGATGACGAGGTACGCGCCGAGCGCCTGCAGCAGGACCTGTACCGACTGGCGTGTGGTACGCGTAAGCGCCGCCATCGCCACCGACTTGCGGGCGGTCGGACCTTGTAGCGCCGCAACGCCGGCGCTCAGATGACGCCAGCGCCTGATCAGCGCGTCCCCCATCCCGAGCGACTGCGCCAGCTCCGCGTTCTGCATGGAGGATTCGAGGTAGCGCGTGGCCTTGGCGGCTTCCCTTTGCAGCGCTTCGATGTCGCGGCGGGTGACCCGGTCGTTCGCCACGGCAAGGACGATCATCAGCAACGACGCCGCTGTGGCCGCCATGCCCAGCAGCGGATGCGCCAGCCAGATGACGGCGACGTAGACCAACGCCCAGGGCGTGTCGAACAGCGCCAGCAGCCCCTGGGCGGAGAACAGGTTGCGCAGCGCCGCGACGTCGCGCAGCCCTTCGGACGGCACGCGCTCGGCGCGGCTCGCCGTGTGGGCCAGCATGACCTTGGCCACGGTTGGAGACAGGTACTCGGCGATCAGATGGCCCGCGACGCCCTGCAGCCGGCTGCGCAGGTAGTCCAGCATCAGCATCAGGCCGAGGGCCACGGCCACGCCGAGCAACAGCACCAACAGCGTCTCCTTGCTCTGGCTCGTCAGCACGCGGTCGAACACCTGCAGCATGAAAAGCGCAGGCGCGAGCAGCAGCAGGTTCACGAAGAAGGAGAAGCCCGCGACCACAAGGAGCGGCCGCTTGAGCAGTTGGAGCAGAGGCTTCATGAACTCGGCGACTTCCCGTGTGGTCCGCCAGCCGCCTTGGGGGACAGCGCACCGGAAGTCACAGGCCGACCTTGATGTCGTTGTTGTCGAATGTGTCGGCCGGATTGCTCAGCGTCAGCGTCGCCACGAGCGTGCGGTTGGCGGCGCTGAGGCCGTCCGCGTCGTAGTAGAGGTTGCCCGTCGCGCTGTCGTAGATCACGTGCACCCCCGCACCCACCGTGTCTCCAGCACCACCACCGTTCAAGGACGCGAACTCGGCCGCTGACAGCGTGCTGCCATTCGCGGTCGAGAGCGCCGTGAACGTGCCGAGCGACAGTTCGATCAGGTCGCCACTCGCCACCGACCCCGAGGCGTTGAAGTCGGTGATGAAGTCGACCGCGTTCGGCGCCGAGTCGAAGACGAAGGTGTCGTTGTCGGCGCCGCCGGTCAGCGTGTCGGCGCCAGCCCCGCCCACGATGCGGTCGTCGCCGGCGAGGCCGTTGATCACATCGTTGCCGCCGCCGCCGCGCAACTGGTCGTTCGATGTCGAGCCGGTGATCGTGTCGGCGAAGGCCGTGCCGATGACGCCCTCGAAGTTCTTGTAGTTGTCGGTGCCAAGGCCTGCGGCACTGGCATTGAAGATCGTCGCGCTGCTGCCTTGCGTCAGCGTGAACGTGAGCCCGGCCGTGCCGTCCGAGAAGTCGAGCAGGTCGGCGGTTCCGCCTGCGCCGTCCAGCGTGTCGTTGCCGGCGCCGCCGCGGATGATGTCGTTGGATGCGCTGCCGATGAGGGTGTCTGCCAGACTTGTGCCGATCACACCTTCGATGTTCTGGTACGTGTCATTGGTGCCGAGCCCGCCTGTGCCGTTCGCGATGCTGGTCGATGCCGCACTTTGGACCAGCGTGAAATTCACTGCCACGGTCCCGTCCGAGAAGTCGAGCAGATCCTCGGTGCCGGCGCCGCCGTCCATCGAGTCGTTGTTGCCGGTGCCGCCTCGCAGGACGTCGTTGCCGGCGCCGCCTGTCAGGGTGTCGTTGCCGTCGCCGCCAATCAGGAGGTCGTTGCCGGCAGAGCCGATCAGCGTGTCGGCCCCGTTGCCGATCCCTCCGACGAAGACGTCGCCGGCCGCACCGCCCGTCAGGTTGTCGGCGCCGCCGCGGCCATCGATGAAGGAAGCCTGGTAGGTGCCGGTCGCGCTGAGATCAAGGGTATCGGCGCCGTTTCCGCTGGACAAGGCTCTGATGTCTATCGTCGCCGTTGCGGTCGAGGTGCCCCCGGCGCCGTCCGACACGGTGTATTGGAAGCTGCCGGCCGTGGCTCCCGCTGTGCTGCCGCTGGTGAAGCTGATCGTGCCGTTGGCAGCATCCAGGGTCAGGCCTGAAATTCCGACCGCGCTGCCGACGCCAGTGATCGACAACGCAAGGCCGTCGATGTCGGTATCGTTGCCGAGCAGTGAGTTCACGGACAGCGTGACGAGCGTGTTGTCCGACACGATGATCCTGTCGGCCACCGCGACCGGGTCGTCGTTCACGGCGCTGACAGTGATGCTCGCCGCGTCGGTCTCGCTCGAGAACGCGGAGCTGCCTCCATTCGTCGCGGCGCTCATCTTGGTTCCTGCTGCGCCGCTCGTCTGATCCCAGGCGCGGAAGGTGATGCCGTCGCTGACCGTCCCGTTGAAGTTCGAGCTCCCCTGGAAGTAGACACGCGTGTTCGCGTCCGCAGCCAACAGCAGCGCGGACGCGTCCGACACCGCACCCACCTCCGCCCAGCTGGCGCCGCCATTGGTGGAGTACCACCAGCTTCCGTGGGTCGCATTCACGCCGGTCAAGGCGATGCCGGTCATGGCGCCGCTGTCCGTATCGGTCACATTGTCGAGGCCGCCGGCCGGCGGGTTCAGATTCACCAGGCTCGACACCAGCGTCCCGACAGCCCCGGCCGGTGCGCCAGCATCCTCGTTGACCGATGCCAGGATCGGCGTGGCGGCAGCACTCAGGACGGGTGCATCGTTGGTGCCGGCCAGGGTCACGGTCACCAACTGGTTGGCCGTGCCGTCGAGCGACACCGCGGTGAAGCTGTCGGTGAGCGACTGGCCTGCACCCAGTTGCYGGATCGCYGCCTGGGTGTTGCTGGCGGTGTAGCTCCAGCTGCCGTCGGCCGCCAGCGAGAAGCTGCCC